>NZ_REFO01000018.1 GCF_003688665.1 Hydrogenothermus marinus | reverse complement strand
TCTACTATACAGGCTGCGAAGTTGTTTATTCCGTAATCTATGGCTAAAACTCTACTTCCTTTAACCTCTACTTTTGGTATTGCCTCTTCATATACTACTACCAGTTTGTAGCTTAGATGTCCATAAGCCTTGTATGGAACTAATTGAATGTTAAGAACTCTTAATTCTTTTAACCTTTTATAGCCTGTTTCTATCCAGAGGTAGTCAGTTTCTATGTTGAATTTGCTCTTTAAGTATTCCTTTAAACTCTTTGAGAGGGAGAGCCTTATTACACTTCCTACTATCTTAAAACCTGTCTTGTCCCAGGTGATTGTCCTATGAGGAAGATTAGGTTAAGTGTCCAATTATTATCAGTTGCTAGTCAGTTAACCTGTTATTAAGCTCAAATGAAATAGCTTTTTTTGTTTTCATAGGTTTATTGTATCATTCTATATACGGGCTTTCATCCCCTCCCTTACGGAAGGAGTCTTCTCGCCCGCTAAAGATAAAGGGGAAAGGGAAAGCTCCCTCCCCAGATTTTTAATTATTTATTATCTTCTTTTTTCTTTGGCACAAATTTTAATTCACCATTTTCTTCATCTATTAATACAATATCTCCGGATTTAACTTCACCTTTAAGTATTAATTCAGAAAGTGGAGTTTCTACATATTTTTGTATTGCTCTTCTTAAAGGTCTAGCTCCATAAACAGGATCATAACCTAGTTTCGCAAT
This sequence comes from Hydrogenothermus marinus, assembly GCF_003688665.1. Classification (NCBI taxonomy): domain Bacteria; kingdom Pseudomonadati; phylum Aquificota; class Aquificia; order Aquificales; family Hydrogenothermaceae; genus Hydrogenothermus; species Hydrogenothermus marinus. Next base: position 34,496 of record NZ_REFO01000018.1, on the reverse strand, counting down.
AAGCTCTTTAGCTTTGTCTGTAGCTTCAATCTGTATTTCTCTATCATGAAGTCTAGCATTAAGTCCTTTAAGCATAAGATCAACAATTTGTAATAATTCTTTCTTGAATAATGGTTTAAATACAAGTATTTCGTCTAATCTGTTTAAAAATTCCGGTCTGAAATAGTTTTTAACTTCCTCTAAAACTTTTTCTTTTGCATTTTCAAACTCTTTTTCTATTGTTTTTTCATCAGCATCAAAAGGTATAATTGTTAAGTATTGGCTACCTATGTTTGAAGTCATTATTATTATTGTATTTCTAAAGCTTACTGTTCTTCCTTGTGCATCTGTTAATCTTCCATCATCAAGTACTTGTAAGAATATATCAAACACTCTTGGATGAGCTTTTTCTATCTCATCAAGTAGCAACACTGAATATGGTTTTCTTCTTACTGCTTCTGTTAGTTTTCCTCCTTCTTCATATCCTACATATCCTGGAGGTGCACCTATTAATTTAGCTACAGAATGTTCTTCTTTAAATTCTGACATATCAAGTCTTATTAATGCATCTTCATCACCAAATAAAAGCTCAGCTAAAGCTTTTGCTGTTTCTGTTTTACCAACTCCTGTTGGTCCAAGGAACATAAATGATGCAAGAGGTTTTCTTGGATCTGAAAGTCCTGCTCTTGCTCTTCTTATAGCTTCAGCAACTGTTTTTATTACATGCTCTTGATCAACAACTCTTTTATGAAGTTCTTCTTCAAGATGTAAAAGTCTTTCCATTTCTTCTTCTTTAAGTTTAGATAAAGGAATTCCTGTCCAATCTGATACTACTTCAGCAACATCATCTTCGCTAACTACAGTTTTTTCTGCTATTTTAGCTTCAATTTCTTTTATCTCTTTTTCTAATTTTGCTTTTTCTATTTTTAATTCAGCCTCTTTTTCATAATTACCTTTTTCTGCTTCAACTTCTATCTGTCTTTCTATCTCTTCTAACTGTTTTCTTAGTTGTTCTAATTTCACATGCTCATTATCAGATTTCATCATAAGCTCTTTTAGTTGTTTTTCTAAATTAGCTTTTTCAATCTTTAATTGAGCTTCTTTTTCATAATCACCATCTAAGGAAGCTTGCATTATTTGTTCATCTAAAAGTTTTATCTTTCTTTCAAGTTCAATAACTTCAGGTGGAGCATATACAAGTTTTAATTTTTTTCTTGCGCATGCTTGATCTAAAGCATCTATAGCCTTATCTGGTAATCTTCTATCTTGTATATATCTATCAGTAAGTTTTGCTGCTGCTTCTAAAGCAGAATCATCAATTTTAACTCCATGATGTTTTTCAAGTTTTGGTCTTAGTGCCTTTAATATTTCTATAGTAGTTTCTACATCTGGTTCTTCTACTAATACCGGTTGGAATCTTCTTTCAAGAGCAGGGTCTTTTTCAATATATTTTCTATATTCTTCTAAAGTTGTAGCACCTATTACTCTAAGCTCTCCTCTTGCAAGTGCTGGTTTTAAAAGGTTTCCTGCATCTGTAGAACCTTCTGTAGCACCAGCACCAACAATAGTATGAAGCTCATCTATAAATAAGATAATCTCCCCTTCAGATTTTTTTACTTCATCAATTATGGCTTTTAATCTTTCTTCAAACTCTCCTCTATATTTTGTACCTGCAAGTAATGCTCCCATATCAAGAGCAATAATTCTTTTATCAAATAAATCTTCTGGTACTTCTTTATTTACTATTTTTTGTGCTAAACCTTCAACTATTGCTGTTTTACCAACTCCTGCTTCCCCAACAAGTACTGGATTGTTTTTAGTTCTTCTTAAAAGAATTTCTATTACTTGTTGTATTTCCTTTTCTCTTCCAATAACTGGATCTAACTTGCCTTGTTTAGCAAGTTCTGTTAAATCTACACCATATTTTTCAAGTGCTGATTTTTCTTCTTCTGCCATTTCTTGTTGAATGTTTTCTCCATTCATCTTTTCCTTTCCTCCTGTTAATATTTGTTCTAATATTTTTCCTGCAATTGTATCTTTAGAATCTATTAGTGCGGTAGCTATATATACTGGGGATACTGCTGACTCCCCTTTTTCTAAAGCAAGCTTTTCTGCTTTTTCTAATACTTTTACTAATTTATTTGAATAAATTTTACCACTTTTAGTTCCAAGTACTTCTTCAGCAATTCTTATTACAACTCTATCTGGTGATATTCCAAGTTCATCTAGCTGTTTTACTAAATCTGAATTTTCTATTATCTTGTATAAGACAGATGAAAGACTTGCTTGTCCATTTAAAAATGCATCTGCAGTTTCATTATCCATTACTTGAAGTAATGAGTTTTTAATCTGATTTAATTGTGATTTAAGCTGATTTTCATATCTTTGAAGTCTTTCGTATTCAAGTCTTGCAGAACTACCAAATCCTCCCCAAAAACTACTTTCTTCATATTTTAATTCTTGTTCTACTTCTTTTTTTGCTTTTGCTACTTTTTGAAGTTCAGCAACTAATTGATTAATACTACCTTTAACTTGAGATAACTGATTTTGCAAATCTTTTAAGTAGTTTATATACTCTCTTGTAGATTTATCTACTTGAGAATATAAATCATTTAGATATTCTTGCACTTTTTTTACTAAATCTTTAGTATCTATTCCTCTTTTTTCTAATACCTTAGCAAGAGGTGAATCTTTTCTTGAAATTAATGCAAGAAGTAGATGATCTGTATCTGTAAGTCTATCTCCTCTTGCTTTTGCCTTGGCTTTAGCATCTTCTAAAATATCTTTTGATTTTTTGTCTAATAGGTTCTCGCTAAACATTTAAAATACCCTCCTTAAATTTTAGTCAATTATTGTTAGATAAATTTATAATTATTTTATCAAAATGTCAAGTCTTTTTAATATATATTTAACAATAGATATTAAACCTATTCTAGTCAATAATTTTTTCTTCTTTAAATTAGGTATAATACTTATCAAAAAGTTTTTAAACAAAAAAGGACAAATATGAAAAAATTTCTATCAATAGAAAATTTAACTATTTTAGGGATTATACTTGGAATATTAGTTGGAATTTATATCCCTGAATTAGCATTAAATCTTAAAATATTAGGAGATATCTTTTTAAACTTACTTAAAATGATAGTTATTCCACTTATTTTTGTATCTATTTTTGTATCTATTTCTACTTTAAGTTCTGCAAATGATTTTAAAGATTTAGGTATTAAAGCTTTTTTATATTATTTAGCAACAACTACAATAGCAGTTATTACTGGTCTTTTAGTTGCTAATATTTTTCCTTTTTCTATATCTGATATAAATCTTTCTTCAAATTCTGTAGATATAAAAAAACTTACTTTTGAAAGTTTTATAAATAATTTAATACCTTCTAATATTTTTGAAAGTTTCGCTGAAGGAAAATCTATACATGTAATTATATTTTCCATATTACTTGCTATAGCAGTTTTATATATAAAACAAGAAAAAAAGCAATTAATAGTAAATCTTTTTGATGGTTTAAATGATGCATTTTTATTAATAGCTAAATGGATAATATATCTATCTCCAATAGGAGTTTTTGCTTTAATATCTTCTATTGTTGCAGAAAAAGGAATAAAAGTAATTATTGATTTATGGCAATATGTCCTTATTGTTTTAATAGGTATAATATGGCATTTTGCGGTAAATTTAGGTTTAATAGCTTATTTAGTAGGAAAAGTAAATCCAGTTGAATATTTTAATAAAGTTAAAGAAGCTATATTAGTAGCTTTTTCTACATGCTCTAGTTCTGCCACATTGCCAGTTTCTTTAGAAGTTGCTGAAAAAGAGGCTAAAATCCCTAAGAAAGTGGCAGGATTTGTTTTACCTCTTGGAGCTACTATAAATATGGATGGTACTGCTTTATATGAAGCAGTTGCCGCTTTATTTATTGCTCATGTTTTTGGTATAGAACTTTCACTACTACAACAGATAATAGTAGTAATTACTTCAACCCTTGCATCAATAGGAGCTGCTGCAATTCCAAGTGCAGGCCTCATTACAATGACTTTAGTATTTTCTTCTGTAGGACTTCCTCTTGAAGGAATAGCTTTAATTGTTGCAGTTGACAGATTTTTAGATATGTTTAGAACTTCAACAAATGTATGGGGAGATTTAATAGGAGCTAAAGTAATTAGTAGATTTATAAAATAAGATTATTTTCTAAAAGCTCTTATATATTGAGTATATATTCCTTCTTTCTCAAGAAGTTCTTTATGGGTTCCTTCTTCTACAACTTTCCCTTTATCTATAACATATATGTAGTCTGCATTTTTTACAGTTGATAATCTATGGGCTATTAATATAGATGTTTTATCTTTTAAATAATTATCTAAAGCTTTCATTAATCTTTCTTCTGTTTGATAATCAAGAGCTGATGTTGATTCATCTAATATTACAACTTTTGGACTTGCAAGAATCATTCTTGCTACTGCAAGCCTTTGTCTTTCACCACCGGAAAGTCTTATACCATTTTTACCTACAAGAGTATCAAGTTTCTTTGGAAGATTTTGTATTACTTCATAGAGCTGAGCTATTTTTAAAGCTTGCCATATTTCACCTTCAGGTATTTCTTTGCCAAGAGTAAGATTAAACCTTATTGTATTATTAAAAAGTTGTGGATTTTGAAGAACCATATATACATTAGCTCTTATAACATCAAGGCCTATCTCTTTTACAGATATTCCATCATAAAAAATATCACCTTTATCTATTGGATAAAGTCCTGCTATTATATTAGCTATTGTTGTTTTTCCTGAACCTGTAGCACCAACAATGGCTATTTTAGATTTTTTAGGAATATTCATATTAATATTTTTAAGAACATAATTTTGTTTATCATAAGAAAACCAAACATTTTCTAATTTAATTGATACTGTATCTTTATTTTTAAATGGATTTTTTAAATGAGGATAAATAGGTTCTTTTTTTAAAGATAAAATCTCATTTATTCTCATAAGAGAAACATTTGCAGAATGGAAAGCATACTGAATTTCTAAAACATCTTGAATAGGTGTCATCATAACCCATAAATATCCAAAAATAGCAAGCATCATTCCTATAGAAAGGTCAGAATAAGCAACAAATAAAATTGAAACAGAGCGAAAAATTTCATATCCACCTAAAAAAATAAGCATTGAAAATCTGGTAGCTACATCACTTTTCCAACTAAAATTGATAGATGTATCTCTTACCTTTTTAGCTTCATTTAAAAGCTCTGATAAGAAAAAAACCTCTCTATTTGCTGCTTTTATCTGTCTAAATAAATCTAATGTTTCAATTAAAGCCTCTTGAAAAATCTCTATTGCTTTATTTTCTCTTTTTTTTAGTTTTCCAACTCTTCTTCCTATAGCAGTTGTGAAATAAACAACTATTGGATTTAAAAGAATTATTAAAAATCCAAGCTTCCAGTTAATAATAAGAAGAACAATACAAACACCTATTATTATTAAAATAGATATTATAAATCTTCCAATTGTTTTTCCTAAGAAAGTATCTATTGTATTAATATCTGTAATTAATTTTGATGCAATTTTTCCACTTCCTTCTATCTCAAAATCAGATAAAGATATATCTTTTATATGTAAAAGAACCTTTTCTCTAATTTTGTAAGTAATATTTTTAGAGATTTCAGTAAATATTTTTGTTTGTAAGGCAGAAAGAAGAAAAAATGCTGTTCTCATAAAAAGTACTATTAATAAAGCTGTTAAAACATAAGAAATAGTATTTCCTTGTCCAAATATTTTTTGATAAGTGTGGATAAAAATTCCTTCTTTACCAAGTAAAACTTCATCAACTAAAAAAGGAATAAATAAAGGTGTTGGAATACTAATTAAAGTTGCTAAAATAGCAATAATATTGCCTATAATTAACTGCTTTTTATATTTTTTTATCTGATTAAATATATAATTCCAGCTTAACTGCATCTATCTTCTCAAAGATCAGCAAACATATCCAAAAACCATTGAGGATAAGGTCTTTCTGGTGCAGAAATCTCGTCTATATAATCAATATCTTCCTGTTTTAAGTTCCAATTTACAGCTCCAAGATTATCTTTTAACTGCTTTAAATTTCTAACACCTATGATTATTGAGCTTACAAAAGGTTTTGCTTTCAACCAGTTTAATGCAACTTGAGAAACTGTAGCATCATATTTTTCAGCTATCTTTCTAAGTTCATCAACTATAAAATATGCTTTTTCAAAATCAAATCTTAAGAAAGGTCTTTCCATTCTTGCATATCTGCTATCTTGAAGATGAGGATTATCCTTAGAGTATTTTCCTGTTAAAAAGCCACCAGCTAAAGGACTCCAAGGCAATATTCCTATCTTTAGATCTTCACAAGCAGGAACAACTTCAAACTCTATATCTCTTCCAAGAATTGAGTAATACATCTGAGCAGAAACAAATTTTGAGTATCCTTTCATCTGTTGAAGTAAAACAGATTTTGTAATCTGCCAACCTGCAAAATCAGATATTCCTATGTATCTTACTTTTCCTATTCTTACTAAATCATTTAAAGCTTCTACGGTTTCTTCTATTGGTGTATGATTATCCCACCAATGAACTTGATAAAGGTCTATATAATCTCTTTTTAGTCTTTTTAAAGATTCATCTACGGATTTAAAAATATGATGTCTTGATAATCCTCTCTTATTTGGATCATTTTCATCCATAACACCTCTAACTTTTGTTGCAATTATCACATCATTTTTTCTATTTCCAAGGGCTTTTCCAAGTAGCTCTTCACTTTCTCCGTAAGCATATATATCTGCAGTATCAAAAAAGTTAACTCCGTTATCTATTGCATAATCAACTACTTTTTGAATTTCTGAAAAAGGCATACTTCCAGCAGATCTCCAACCTTTTTCTGTAAAAGTCATTGCTCCAAGACATATAACAGAAACCTTTAAACCTGTATTCCCTAAATTTCTATATTCCATTATTTTTCCCTCTCAATAATTTTATATAAATAATTTTTAGCTAATATATTTTCTGGATCTAAAATTATTATATCTTGAAAAATCTTTTTTGCAGTTTTGTAATCTTTTAAAGCATATTTTATTAATGCTAACTCAGTAAGAAATTTTACATCTGTTGGATATACTAAGAGCATTTTATTCACAATTTTTTGAGCATCTTCAAACTTTTTTTCTTTTCTTAATACATAAGAAAGTCTTAAATTAGCATAATAGTTATAATAATCTTTACTTATTATTGAATAACACACTTTTTCTACATCTGAGAATTTTCCCTGAGCTAAAAGGGGCAATGTATATCCAAGTTTTGCTTCTATAGAATAAGGTAAAGCTTTTATTGCCTTTTCATAATGGAACTTAGAATTTGCATAATTTTTATTTAAATAATAAAGCCAACCAAGTCTAAGATTGACTGTATATCCTGTAGGATATTTATTATATATAGGAATTAAAACTTTTATTGCATCTTTATAATCTTGCATTTTTTCATATTGATAAGAAAGATGGTATGCCTTTTTTATATCTTCAAAAGACATGCCAAAGGAAAAATTAAATATTGCTAATAAAATTAATATTATTTTCTTTACCAATTTTCTCTCCTGTTAAAAAGATGCACCAAGTATAAGTATAGCAGTTGTTGTAGAAGCAGTTTTATTTGTACCTATATCATTAAAATAATCTCTAAATGCAGATAAGGTTAAACTAAAATTACGAGATAATATATATTTTACAGAACCACCAAATCCATATTTTCTTTTTTCTGATAAATTATAAACTGTAAAACCTCCATCTCTAACTGGGAAAGCCTGATCACCTACATAACCTTTTAAAGAAATTGTCCAATTTTTAATAAAATAAGATAAAAGTCCTTCTGTAGAAAAGGAATTTTTATTAACTCCAGTTAAATCTTCAGATAAATGAATATAATAAGGTTTAATCTGAATATAATAACGACCACCTTTGTAATAATTTCCAAGATAAAAGCCAAATTTTGGATTTATCTGATAAACATTCAAACCTTTATTTTTGATAGTTGGATAATCTTTATATCTTGAAAAATACATTTCTAAACCATAATTCCATTGATAAAGTCTATATTTTGTTATTTCTCCAAAAATTACAAATCCTTTATCGGTATTTTTATCATCTGAAGATATATAATGGGCTCCAGCTTTTAACTTAATTTCTCTAATCATATAGTTTGTATATGCAAAAGTAAAATCATTCTGATTTAAATGAGTATTATCTTTGTATTTTATATATGTATGGTCTATAGCTGTTTCAAAAAGATTTAATAAATTTAGTGTTTTATAAGAAAAATATACTCCTGTAAAATAACCATTATCTTTAACTGAAGAGTTATTATAAATTAAAGGAGTTCCGTAAATTACGCTACTAAAATAACCAATATTACTTGCTATTGATGTTGATAAAGGTGCAAATATAAATAATCCTATAAGAAATTTTTTCATAACTTTAACCTCCATAATTTATCTTTTTTAAAACAAATTTTATAGAATCAATTTTTATCTCTTTGAATCCTAAATTTTCATCTAAAATCACATAAGATTTATACTCTTTTTTTGAAAATGGATTTTTTATTAATCCTTCAAATTTTCCATAATCTATAATCTTTCCTTCATACTTAACTAATCCTATTGAATGATTAAAAGATGCTATAAACAATATTAGGTTTTTAAAAAGATTATTAAAAGCTATATCAAAAGGAATAAAATCTATCCATTTTATATCTTTTTCTGAAATTAAAGGAATTTTAGGTATAGCTCTAAATATAATTTTTAAGTATTTATCATCTCCTTTAAGACTATAAAAATAAAAACTGCTTTCATCTTTTCCAAAATAAAGTTTTCCTTTTTCTGTTTCAAAATAAAATGTCCCATCTATTTCCATCTTAACTTTCATAGAAAATTCATCTATTTTTTGATTATTTTTATAAATTTCGTATATAAACTGATTATCAAGATAAAAAGAAAGTTTATTTTTTATAGAAATATCTGGATAAGCAGGCTTAACCTTTTCTTTTTTCTTAGGAAGATTATTTGAAAAAAATTGTTTACCTGATATATAACTTATAAAACTAAATGGTAATGTTAAACTACCTACTTCTTCTGTAGCTTGTACTTGAATATGTATATGTGGTTGAGGTGAATATCCAGAATTTCCACAAAGCCCTAAAAAACTGCCAATTTCTACCCAATCTCCTTCTTTAACTTTTATTGAGTTTTGAGCAAAATGAGAAAGTTCTACATAAAATCCTCTAAAATCATAAATTACAATATAATTTCCCCAATTATTTTCTCTATCAACTGTTCCTATAGGATTATCTGGTAAATTTGAAACTACTTTTACTACTCTTCCTCTAACTGGTGATAAAACAGGTTTTTTAAATGCATAATAGTCTGTAAGATTAAGGCCATCTCCTTTATAGGTTTTACCATTTTCATCTGTAATTACAAAATCATAAGCATATTTCCAATTTCCTTTATGGGTCCATTCATCGTTAAACCCTTGCCAAACTGTCCATTCACCAGAAAAAGGAAGATATATACCTCTTGTAGTACCACTAAATCTTTTTTGAGTTGTGAGGTAGTAGTCTAAGGTCTCTTCAGGATTTTTTCTTATAATCTTTGCTAAAAGTGGAAAACCTAAAGCACCAAGAACATAAATAAAAGATAAAGTGGTGAAATTAAATGGAAATGTAAATATTGGTATTCCATAAAAAGACCAAAAAGTTTTTGTTGCAGAAAGTACTATCGTAGAGGTTATTACTCCAATTAAAGCTATAAAATAAGATTTTATAGAAGGAATTAAAAATATTCCTCCTAAAGCCATAGCAATTAAGATAAAATTAAAATTAGTAATATCTGAAAAAGCTTGAGAATAGGAACCTGTTAAGAAATATAGAGATAAGCTACCTGTAATATATCCAATAATAGATAATAAAAAAAGTATTCTTGAGCTAAAAAATAGTAAAATAGAAAAAATAATTCCAATAAATACATCTGGTAAAAATAAAATTGCGCCAAGAGATTTAAAATATCCACTTAACCATAAAGGAAATATATCTTCTAAAAATTCAAAATGAGAATGAGGATATAAAGAATCAACAAAAAGATTGGAATATGAATATGCAGAAAGATATAAAATAGAGCTAATTACAACAAAAGGTATACTTAAAATTGGTAAAGCTAAATAATAAGAAAAAATTTTATAAAGCATAACTGAAAATATAAAGGTTAAAATTCCTGCTATGATAGTAAAAAAGATAGTTAAAGGGGTTATCTTAAATAAATAACCTATAGAAAGTCCAACTAATAAAGCATTATATGTATAAAATCCTGATTCAAGAAATTCCCTTCCCATATTTAAAAATCTAGCTATAAAATAAGCAGATAAAACAGATATTAATCCTGCAATACCAATAGAAGGATTTATAAAAGTAGAAAGGAGAATTATAGCTCCAGTTATAAATCCTTGTAGGAAAAGTATTTCAGAATAACTATTTAGTATAGCTTTCAGATAGAGAATATATTGTTTCATTTAATTTTTAGTTTCTCTGGTAATCTTTCTCTATTTTCAATATCTGTTAAATCTTCTTTTTCTCTTACAACTTCAACAGTTCCATCTTCCATAATCATAACAATATTTGGCCTATATTCTATAAACTGCATCCATTGGGTATTGTTATAAGCACCAACTGGTGAGAATATAAGTCTTGTTCCTCTTTCAAGAGGCGGAAGAGATGTTCCTTCCTCTATTACATCAATATTCATACATAAAGGACCATATATTACACTTGGTTCGTTTGCACCATATACTTCTCTATCTATTTCAATATTAAATTTATACCAAAATGCAGTAAATAATAGATTAACTCCTGCATCTGCTATATAAGCTTTTCTACCATCTGGAAGTCTCTTTGATGCAAAAATAGTTGTAATTAAGTACTCAGCTTCATCAATAATTGCTCTTCCAGATTCAATGAATAGCTTAGGAAAATCTCCTGGACGAAGATTTGAATAAAGAGCTTCTGTTATCTTTTCTGCGTACTCATCTATTGAAGGAATTAAAACATCTGGAGATAAATATGTACCTTTTAATCTATTTTTAGATGGAAATCCACCACCTATATCAAGATACTCAATTTTAAATCCAAAATTGTTTTCTATTTCATAAGCAAATTTAACCATTTTTTCAACTTCTTTAGCATAAGCTTCAGGTTCAATAATAAATGTTCCTATATGACAGTGAAGACCATTAAGTATTAATTTTCCACCAGCAGCAATTCTTTTTACTGCATCCATTGCCTGTCCTGTTTCAAGATTAAATCCAAATCTACTCCATTGAGGATGAATTCCTGTATCCATATTAAGTCTTATAGCTACTTTTATCTGTTTGCCAAGTTTATCAGCTACTTTTTCTAAATCTAATATTTCATCAAAATGATCTATATTTATCATTGCCCCTTCTTTTGCCGCTATTTCAAGTATTTCTATAGGTTTATGAGGACCATTAAATATAATATCTTTACCTTCTATTCCAAGTTTTCTTGCTTTTTCATACTCAAAAGCAGAAACTACTTCTGCAATAGCTCCTTCTTGATGTAATATAGCACATACAGCTTGTAAATAGTTTGTTTTGTAAGACCAACCAAACTGAACATTTGGATAACGAGATGCAAAAGCATTATACATTTTTCTATAATTTTCTCTAAGTTTTCTTTCTGATATAACAAAAAGAGGAGAACCATACTTATTAACAAGCTCATCTATAGTTATACCATCTATATCTTTTCTTATTTTTCTTGCATAATATGGAGAACTACCAAATTTATTCATAAACCCAGTTTCTATTTTAGTAATTACAGGTTTTTCATATTTTTTCTTCATTAATTTTCACCTCTTATAATTATTTTTTGGAATTTATCCATATCTGTTATTAAATCATCTGTATATCTAACATAAAGCTTTCCAGCTTCGTAATCTTTAATATCTATATCTAAACCAAATGCTTTTCTAATAATATTTGATGCAATATTTACTCCAACACCTGTTGAAAAATAAGACCAAGCAGGAAATCTTGGATTTATTTCTATTAAATAAACTTTATCATTTTCAATATCTACTATACATTCAAGTTCAAAAGCACCTTTCCACTTATACTTTTTTATAAAGTTTTCTGCTGCATTTAACATCTTTTTATTTTTTATAGTTACACCTGTCCAGATTTTACCAAGTTCTGTTATCCACATCTTTTTTATACCAACCATACCAAGAGAATTTCCCTCTCCATCACCAGCAGCTACAACATTCATCTCTTCACCTTTAACTACTTGCTGTACAATTACAGGATAACCCCATTCAGCAACAATTTTATTAAAATAGCTTGTAGCCTCTTGGAATGTATAAGCTCTGTATGCTTTATAAAAAGCTCCTTTTACCATTATTGGAAGACCAATTTTTTCTATAGCTTTTGTAAGTTCTTCATAAGAAGAAACTACTTCTGATTTTGGAGAATCTATACCTATATTTTTAGCAATCTCTTCAAGCTTATCTTTTCCTCTAAGTTTAAACTGCTCTAAAGAAGGTAAAAAAGTTTTTATCCCATTTCTTTCAAGTTCCTGTTGATATTTTATATATATAGGAAGTTCTGCATCTAACACAGGCATTACAAAATCAAGCCCATAAGTTTGTTTTATATAATAAAGTCTTTCTATGTAAGCTTCATAACCTCCAGAAGGATATGGCATTATATATGCTTTATCAATTATCCAATCCATATATATACCTGGTTCCATAGCATCATAAGCAAGGCCAATTATTTTTGCGTTTAACTCTTTATCTTCTTTTATACTTTTTGCAACTCCAATACCTGGCCCTGGATTATCAACTGCATTTATACCAGAAATAGCAACTTTAAGCTCCATTTTTTATCTCCTTATAAAATTTTATAACTTCTAAGTTTTTCTATAAAATCAGTAAAATCTCTTTTAGCTGTTTCCTCATCAATTTCAAAATTTTCAGTTAGAGATTCAATGATTTCTTCTTCTGATTTACTTTCTTTTAAACCTTTTATTATTTCTAAACCTGTTTGATTAACTGTGAAGCTTTCACCAGTTAAAGGATCAAATAAAAATCCTTCATCATTAATGGCAATTTGTGAAATTCTATTCATTATTATCCTCTTAATATATATTTATTATGCTAATATTATAAAACTATTGTAAAAACTTTTAAATTTATTTTTATAAAGAGCATATTTTATATTATAATTATTTAATCCTTTATTCATAATTTGGAGGCTAATAAATAAATGGCAAAAATTAAAGCTCTTAAATGTAAAGAATGTGGAAGAGAATATCCGATAGAACCTCTTCATGTATGTGAATTTTGTTTTGGTCCTTTAGAAGTTGAGTATGATTATGATTATATAAAACAAAATATATCAAGAGAAAAGATAGAAAAAGGCCCTAAAAGTCTATGGAGATATATAGATTTATTACCAGTAGAAGAACCTCAAGTGGGTTTATCCTCTGGTTTTACTCCATTAATAAAAGCAGAAAATCTTGGAAAAGAACTTGGCTTAAATAATCTTTATATAAAAGATGATTCAGTAAATCATCCAACTTTGTCTTTTAAAGATAGAGTTGTAGCAGTTGCTTTATCAAAAGCTAAAGAATTTGGATTTGACACTGCAGCATGTGCTTCAACAGGAAACTTGGCAAATGCTGTAGCTGCACATAGTGCATCTGCTGGAATGAATTGTTATGTTTTTATTCCTGCAAATCTTGAAACAAATAAAATAATAGGTTCCCTTGTTTTTAATCCTATTGTTGTTGCAGTAGAAGGAAATTATGATGATGTTAATAGATTATCTTCAGAAATTGCAAATGAGTTTGGCTGGGCTTTTGTTAATATAAATATAAGACCTTTCTATTCAGAAGGTTCAAAAACCCTTGCTTTTGAAGTTGCAGAACAACTTGGTTGGAAAGCGCCAGATGCAGTAGTAGCACCTATGGCATCAGGTTCTTTATATACAAAAATTTGGAAAGGATTTAATGAATTTAAAACTGTTGGAATACTAAATGAAAATGAGAAAATGCCAAGAATGTATGGAGCTCAAGCAGCAGGATGTAGTCCTATATATAAAGCTTTTAAAGAAGGAAGAGATTGGATTACACCAGAAAAACCTGATACTATAGCAAAATCAATAGCTATAGGAAATCCTGCAGATGGTCCATATGCTGTAAAAGTAGCAAAAGAAAGTAATGGAGATATGGAAATAGCTACTAATGAAGAGATAATAGAAGGAATGAAATTACTTGCAAAAACAGAAGGTATATTTACAGAGACTGCAGGTGGAACAACAATAGCAGTACTTAAAAAGTTTGCAGAAAAAGGTGTATTTGATAAAGATGAAATTGTTGTTGCATATATTACCGGTAATGGATACAAAACAATGGAAGTGCTTGAAGGGCATTTAAAACAGCCTATTCATATAAAACCAAGCTTAACAGAGTTTAAAGAAAAAGTTATAGGTCAAACAATAAATAAATAAGGAGGAAAAAATGGCAAAAGTTATAGTTAGAATACCTACTGCATTAAGAAGAGTTACTCAAGGTCAAGGAGAAGTAGAAATAGAGGCATCTACAATAGCAGAACTTATAGATAACTTAGATAAAGAGTTTTCTGGAATTAAAGAAAGACTTGTTGAAGAAAATGGAGAAATAAGAAAATTTGTAAACTTTTTTGTAAATGATGAAGATATAAGATTTTTAAAAGGTAAAGATACAGAACTTAAAGATGGAGATATTGTAGCAATTATTCCTGCTATTGCTGGAGGAAAATAATGAACTCAATGAAGTTAAAGCTTATTTATCCAGAAGAAAAAATAAAAGAGCCTATCTTAAGTAAAGTATGCAAAACATTTGATGTTGACATAAATATTAGGAAAGCAAATGTACAAGAAAATGTAGGTTGGCTTGAACTTGAACTTATTGGAAAAGAAGATGAAATAGAAAAGGCTATAGAATTTCTAAAGCAAAATGGAGTTGAAGTTTCACCTCTTGAAGGACAGATTTTTATGGAGTAGGTATTGGTAAAAAAAATAGCAATAATAGATATAGGTACTTACTCTACACGCCTTCTTATATCTGCTATTCATAAAAAAAATTCTATAATTGAAACAATTAACTCTGTTGAAGATATATTTTCAACAGGTAAAATTACATCCTTAGGAAGAAAATTAAAAGAAACTGGATATCTTCAAAAAGATGCTATAGATGAAACATTATCTGTTTTAAAAGAATACAAAATGATAATTGATGAATATAAAGTTGATTATGTAAAAGCTTATGCAACTCAAGCCTGTAGAGAAGCTAAAAATGGAAAAGATTTTGTTGAAAAAGTTAAAGCTATAGGAATAGATGTAGAAATAATAGATGGAAAAAAAGAAGCATACTTATCATTTTTAGCTACTGCTTATGGAGTTTATCCTGATAATAGTTTTGTAATGATAGATCAAGGTGGTGGAAGTACTGAATATGCTTATGGGATAAAAGAAGGAGATTCTTTTAAATTAAAAGATAGTATTTCATTTCCATTTGGAATAGTTGGACTTACAGAAAGATTTATAAAACATGATCCACCATTAAAAGAAGAATTAAAAGCTCTTGAAGATTTTATAAGAAAAGATATAGAAAAAGCCTATGAAAAAATGAAGGATACTTATTATCTGATTGGTCTTGGCGGAACAATTACAACATTAGTAGCCCTTGAAAAGAAAATATTTCCATACTCTTCAGAAAAAGTTCATAAACAAAGACTTAGCTATACTCAAATAAATAAATGGCTAAATAAACTATCATCAATACCTGTAGAAGAAAGGAAAAAAATACCTCAAATTGAAGATAAAAGAGCTGAAGTAATTTTATCAGGAATTTTAATTTTTAAAGTATCAATGAAAGTTTTCAACAAAGAAGAAATTATAGTTAGTGATTGGGGATTAAGACACGGGGCAATAATAGATTTCATACTAAATAAAAATTTGTGATAGCTATTATTTAACGATATCCTCGGAAGCATCTTTAAATTTTAAACTATAGTATAAATCTTTTCCTATTTATGAAGTTTCTTCTTTAGAAGAAATAGAAAAGCTTACCAATGCCAATGCTATTTAAATATTAAAAATATCTACTGAAATAATACTATACAACTAATTAAATCCCTGTTTTTTCTTATTTTAATAATATAATTTTCAATTGAAAATTTATTTTCAAAAGTGCTAATATATAATATGAAGCTACTTAAAGGAGGAAGAAATTTGGAATATGTATATTTTGAAGGGGAAATAGTACCTGAGGAAAAAGCAAAAATAAGTATAAAAACTAACTCTTTCCACTATGGAACTGCAGTTTTTGAAGGAATAAGAGCTTATTATGATAAAGAGCAGAACAAAATATTTGCTTTATTCTTTAAAGAACATTATCAAAGACTTTTCAAAAATATGAGATTTTTAAATATGGAGATAGAAGAAAGTATAGATGAGCTTGTTGAAATAACAAAGGAACTTATTAGAAAAAATGACATTAAAAATGATATATATATAAGACCTATCGTTTATTTTTCAGACCTTGAAATAGGCCCAAAACTTCTTGGATATAATGCAAAAATAGCAATTTATCTTTATCCTCTTGGAGATTATATAGATATTAATAAAGGTGTTAAAGCTATTGTTTCTTCATGGACAAGATTAAATGATAATATGATTCCACCAAGATTAAAAGTATCTGGAGCTTATGTAAATAGTGCTTTAGCAAAAACAGAAGCAATATTAAAAGGTGCAGATGAAGCTATATTCTTAAATAAAAATGGATATGTATCAGAAGGTTCTGCAGAAAATATATTTATTGTAAGAGATGGAAAACTAATTACACCTCCTGTATCTGATGATATATTAGAAGGAATTACAAGATGGGCAGTTATGGAAATTGCAAAAGATTTAGGATATGAAGTAATAGAAAGAAGTATTACAAGAACAGAGCTTTATATTGCAGATGAAGTATTTTTCTGTGGAACAGGCGCTCAAATATCACCAGTTGTAGAAATAGATAATAAAAAAATAGCTGATGGTAAACCAGGGAAAATTACAAAAGAAATTCAAAAAGTGTATTTTGATGCAGTAAGAGGAAAAATAGATAAATATAAACACTGGATTGAAGAAATTTAAAAATTTATTAAAAGAATATAAACTCACTTACAAAGAAGAAAGTTTAAGTATAAATTATAATCATTTAACTTTTATAAAGTTAAATGGTCTAAAACTAAAATCTGTAGGATTAAATGATTTTAAAGAAAAACAAGAAAAGTTAAATATAGAATTTTTTAATAAATTAAATCCTACAGATATTTCTTTTGTTAATTTAAGTAAAATAGATTTAATAATAACCAATAACATAATTAAAAAAGATTTTTTTTCAGATAATATACCGATTCTTTATTCTGATAATTTTAATTTTGAAAATAATAATATACAAATTAACTATAAAACAAAGAAAATAAAGAGAAAATTAAAATTTATTTATTCTGATATAGGCTTTGGTCCAGAATTTATGAATATTTTTTTTCCTTTTTGGGAAGGTAAGAAGAATTATAATTATGATAGTTTTATTAAATCTTTCCTTAGTAATATAGTAAATCTTGGATATCCAAAAGGATTAAGAGTAAGATTAATTTTTGCAAAAATAAAATTTAAATCTGATATAGAAAAAATAATAGATTTTCTAAAAAAACCAAAAGTTTCAATCATAATTGATGGAAATATCATAGGAAATATGAAAATCTTATATAAATATAATGGATTTTTTCTCTTTAATAAAAGTATACTCAATTCTATATTAGATATAAAAAATCATTTTGGATATGAAATAAATTTTTTAACATCTATAGATTTTGATCAGTTAACTTATAAAAATAAGTTAATATGGATAAATCCTTATATTAATGATTATGAGTTTGAACTTTCTGAAAAAACAGTAAAGGAAAAATCTTCTTTAATTTATAGTCTTATAAATACTTTACCAAAATATCTGTTAAAATAATTTTATGGAAAATATATACAGAATTATTTTAGTTTTTGTTTCTTTTTTACCAGGTTTATTTTTAGAAATAGAATACAAAGAATTTTATTATGTATTGCCTTCCTTTTATATAACTATCTACTTCTTATTAAAGAGTATAGTAAATAAATACTTTTTTATAATATTAGATGCCTTATACATTATAGCAATTACTTATTTAACAGGAAATCCATATATATCATTGTTTATAACATTATTTTTACCATTTTATATTGTTAATTGGAAAACATTATTATTTGCTTATATTTCTTTTCTTTTACCTTTGATTTTTTCTTATTATCTTACAGGTTATTATGATTTTACACTTATTTTTATATTTATTGGCTTTTATATATCTTCTTATCTTTACTATATACATATACAAAATGAAGGAAGAAGAACATTAGACTACAAAGCAAGACTTTTAGATATTACTGCAAAATATGATGAAATTCTAAAAGAAAAAGAATTAATTGATATATCTAAGTTTGAAAACATAAATCTAAAAGATATTAAAAAATTAATAGTATCATTACATAATATTTTGAATACAAAAGGCATCTCAATATTTGATATTGAAAATAATAAATGTATCCATATTGGAAATAGTAGTTGTGATAAAGAACTTTTAAAATATGCAAATGATAAGATTTATTATTTTAGAAAAGATAATGAGTATATTTTAGTTTTGCCTATATATGATGAAGAATTAAATAAATTAATTTATTTTTTCTACGACGATGAATCCTTAATTGAAAATATAAACATTTTTTATTATTTAAAAACAGTTTTAGAAAACGATTTATTAAAAAGAAGACTTAAGCCTATAAGCTAAATCGTATAAAGAATTAACTAAGAAATATTGTAAAAATATTATTATAAGAATTACAATAAGTGGAGCTATATCTATACCACCAAAATAAGTAGGTATAAATTTTCTTATTTTCTTATAAACAGGTTCTGTAGCATTTCTTAAAAATTTAACTATAGGATTATGAGGATCAGGATTTACCCATGTTAACAATGCAGATATAATAACTATCCACATATATAAAGTAAGGGCGATGTCCAATATCTTGGCCACCGCCTGTAGTAAATTTGCTATTATAAACATGACTAATCTTCAAATGGATAGTCTACCAGTTCTATTATTGCCATTTGGGCATCATCGCCTCTTCTTTTCTTATCTAATTTATATATTCTAGTATATCCACCATTTCTTTCTGCATATAAAGGAGCAATTTCCTTAAATAATTTATCAGCTGCTTTTTTATTCATTTTTAGTCTTGCATTTAAAAGTCTTCTTGAAGGAATATCCTGTTTTTTTGCTAAAGTTATTAATTTTTCAATAAATGGTCTTAATGCCTTAGCTTTTGGAAGAGTAGTTTCAATTCTTCCGTTTTCTATTAAAGCACAAGCTAAATTTACAAATAAATGTTCCCTTTGTTCTTTTGGTCTATGAAAACTTTTAGTTTTTACTCTATGACGCATCTGTTTTCACCTCTTTTATTGTTTTTCTGAAGTTGGAGAAGGAGCTAATTCTAATCCTAAATCAGCTAAAGCTGTTTTAATTTCTTTAAGAGTTTTTCTTCCAATACTTTTAGCTTCTTTTAAATCTTCTTCAGTCATTTTGACTAAATCACCAATAGTATTAATTCCAAGTTTCTTTAATGTGTTCATAGCTCTTGAAGATATATCTAACTCCTCAATAGCAAGAGCAAGTTTATCTTTCTTTATCTGTTCTGCTACAGAACTTGTTTGTTCTTCTACAACTACCTCAAGTTTTCTAGTTGTTGGAGATAATAATAATGTGAAATGATCTATTAAAATTTTAGAAGCTTTTGTTAAAGCTTCATCTGGAGTTATACTTCCATCTGTATAAATCTCAATAATTAATTTATCATAATCTGTTTTTTCTCCAACCCTTGTTGGCTCAACATGAAAAGCACATTTTCTTATTGGAGAAAAAGCAGTATCTATAGGAATCCATCCTATCTCTGAAGGCTTTTCCATATCTTCTACACTAACATATCCACGGCCTTTTTCTACTTTAAGTTCCATTTTTAATTCTGCATCAGAATCAATAGTTGCAATATATACATCAGGATTAACAAGTTCAACACCAGCAGGTAATTTTATATCCTTAGCATATACTTTTGTAGGACCCTTTACTTCTAATATAGCAAACTCACTATCTAAGTTTTCATCCATCTTAAATTTTATTTCTTTTAAATTTAGAATTATTTCAGCAACATCTTCTAAAACACCATCTATAGTTGCAAATTCATGAGATACCCCTTGTATTTTTACTGAGGTAATAGCAGCACTTTCTAAAGAAGAAAGTAAAACTCTTCTAAGAGCATTTCCAATAGTTATTCCATATCCTCTTTCAAGAGGCTCTACATAAAGTTTACCATATGTATCAGTTTTTGTTTTTTCATCCCAATAAATTTTATCAGGAGTAATAAATTCTAAATAAGGCATATTATATAACCTCCGATTAATTAAGCAGAGTAGTACTCAATAATGAGCTGAACATTAACAGGTATTTCAAGTTCTACTTTCTCAGGTATTTCTAATACTTTTCCTCTAAAGTTTTCTTTATCTACTTCAAGCCAAGAAGGTATAGATTTAATGTCTCTGCTTTCTAAATTTTCTTTAAATAACGGAGATTGTTTACTTTTTTCTTTAAGTTCTATTATATCTCCTGGTTTTACTTGGAAAGAAGGAATATTTACTTTTCTTCCATTAACTAAAAAATGCCCATGTCTTACAAGCTGTCTTGCTTGAAGTCTAGTTTTAGCAAAACCCATTCTATAAACAACATTATCTAATCTTCTTTCTAAAAGTTGTAAGAGAATATCTCCAGTATTACCACCTTTAACCCCAGCTAATCTAACTGCTTCATCAAAATACTTTTTAAACTGCTTTTCTCTTAAACCACCATATAAATATCTTAATTTTTGTTTTTCTTGAAGACGAATTGCATAATCAGAAAGTTTTTTTCTTCCTTGTGTTCTACCATGTTGTCCTGGTGGAAAATTTCTCTTTTTAAAAGCTTTTAAATTTCCACCTACAAATGTTCCAAGTCTTCTACTAACTTTTGTTAATGGACCAATATATCTACCCATAGATTAAACCCTCCTTTTGCTTGGTGGACGACATCCATTGTGAGGTATTGGAGTGACATCTTTAATAACTTTAACATTAACGCCAGAAGATGCAATTGTTCTTATTGCAGACTCTCTACCTGCTCCTGGACCTTTAACCCATATTTCCACATCTGTTACACCAAATTCATCCATTGCTTTTTTAATAGCTTTTTGTGCAGCTATCTGTGCTGCATAAGGAGTTGATTTTCTTGTACCTTTAAAACCTTCTGTTCCTCCAGAAGCCCAAGTTAAAGTATTACCTTCTTTATCTGTAATAGTAACAATTGTATTATTAAATGTAGCTTGTATATGAGCTATTGCATAAGGAACCGTTCTTTTTGCTTTCTTTTTAGTGGTTCTTTTTCTTTTTTTTGCCAACTTTTTTTCCTCCTGTTAATTATCTTCTCTTGATTCTTCCAGTAAATCTTCTTCTTGTCTTCGCATTTGTTTTAGTTCTTTGTCCTCTTACTGGAAGTCCATGTCTATGTCTAATTCCTCTATAACATCCCATATCCATTAATCTCTTAATATTTATATTTATTTCCCTTCTTAAATCACCTTCAACTTTATAATTTTGCTCTATATATTTTCTTATTGCATTTAATTCATCAGGAGTTAATTCTCCTACTCTTTTCATACCATCTATTCCAGTATTTTGAAGTATTTCCTTCGCTCTAGTTTTTCCTATTCCATAAATATATGTAAGAGCTATTTCTAATCTTTTTCTATCTGGTAAATCTACACCTGCTATACGTGCCATAATATCCTCCTATTATCCTTGTTTTTGCTTGTGTCTTGGATTTTCACAAATTACCATAACTCTTCCATTTCTTTTAATTATTCTACATTTTTCACATCTTTTTTTAACAGAAGCTTTTATTTTCATTATTATCACCTCACAATATTTTTTTACATTCTAAATATGATTCTTCCTCTTGTTAAATCATAAGGTGAAAGCTCAACCTTTACTCTATCACCTGGTAAAATTTTAATAAAATGCATTCTCATTTTACCAGATACATGAGCTAAAACCTCATGCCCTGTATCAAGTTTAACTCTAAACATAGCATTAGGAAGTGCTTCTTCTACAGTTCCTTCTACTACAATCCCTTTCTCTTTTTCTTTTTTCTCTTTCTTTTTCTTTGCCATTTTCCAACCCTTAATCTAATTTTGAAAGTATTTCTGGACCATTTTCTGTAATAGCTACAGAATGTTCAAAATGAGCTGCTATAGCCTTTTCTTTAGAAACAATTGTCCATCCATCCTTTAACTTTCTGTAATAGTTAGCTCTTTTACCAAGAGTAGCCATTGGTTCAATGGCTAATACCATACCTTCTTTTAAAACCACATCTTCTGCATTTGCTATGCAGTTTGAAACATGTGGTTCTTCGTGGGGTTTTCTTCCTATTCCATGCCCACCATAATCACAAATAGGGGCAAGACGGTACTCCTTTAATGTGCCTTCTATTGCAGCCGCGATATCTTTTATATTATTTCCAGGAATACATTTTTCTATTCCTGCCATTAATGCCTTTTCAACACCTTCTAACAATCTTTTTTTTCTCTCACTTATTTTATTCCCTACAACATATGTAATTGCAGCATCTCCATACCAACCTTCATAAACAACACCAAAATCTATACTAACTACATCTCCTTCTTTTATTGGTTTATCTTTTGGTATACCATGTACTATCTCTTCATTTATAGAAACACATAATGCTGCAGGAAATCCATATAAACCTAAAAAAGCAGGTTTAACACCTCTTTTTTCTGTTTCCTCTCTTGCTATCCTATCTAAATCAATACCTGTCATTCCAGGTTTTGTAGCTTCTTTTACCTTCTGTAAAATTTCTGCTACAATTTTATTAGCAACTCTTAATTTTTCAATATCTTCTTTAGTCTTAAGTTCAATCATAACAATCTACAATTTTAACATATTTTTTATTTGATTGTAAACTTCTTCTACAGGTTTTGAAGTATCTACTTTAAGTAATTTATTTTGTTTTTTATAATATTCAATTAAAGGCTCTGTTTGGTTATGATATACTTCTAATCTTTTTCTTATTACTTCTTCTTTATCATCTTCTCTTTGAATTACTTCTAATCCTTCTGGTGGAGGATTAAACTCTATATGATAGACATTTCCTGTTTTAGGATCTATTCTTCTACCTGAAAGTCTTCTAATTACTTCTTCATCTGATATATCAAAAAGTATAACAGCATCTACTTCTTTATTTTTCTTCTTTAGCATTTCATCAAGAGCTTCAGCCTGAGGAATAGTCCTTGGAAATCCATCCAATATAATATTTTTATCTTTTAATTCTTCTAATTTCTCTTCAATAATACCTACAATAACATCATCAGGAACTAGCTTTCCTTCATCCATATATTTTTTTGCAAGTTTTCCAAGTTCAGTACCTTTTTTTACTGCTTCTCTCAAAATATCTCCTGTTGATATTTGTATAAAACCATAATCTTTTTCTAAAAATTTGGCTTGAGTACCTTTTCCTGCTCCTGGGGGCCCTAAAAATATAATTATTTTTCCCATCGTTAACCTCTTTTCAAAAATCCTTCATATTTTTTCATTGCAAGATGTGCTTCAATCTGATGCAGTGTATCGAGGGCAACTACAACAACAATTAATGCTGATGTTCCTCCAAAATAAAATGGAACATTTAACCATTTAACTAAGAACATTGGAAGAACTGCTATTGCTGCTAGGAATATAGCACCTGCAAAAACGAGCCTTGTTAAAACAAAGTTAATATATTGCTCTGTTTCTGTACCAGATCTTATACCAGGAATAAAGCCACCATTTTTTCTAAGACTATCTGCAATATCCTTTGGATTGATAACTACTGCGGTATAAAAATATGTAAAGAAGATAATTAAAGTAACATAAACAAGGAAATATATATAACTTTGTGGAGAAAGTGCATCTGCTATTACTCTTGCCAAATGACTTTTAGTTGCAAACATCTGAGCTATTGTCGCAGGAAACATAAGAAGTGCTACTGCAAATATAATAGGAATAACACCTGCAGGGTTTAGTTTTAAAGGAAGGTATGTAGCAGTTGTACCTGCTGATAAGTTTCTTCTTGCATAATTTATAGGAATTCTCCTTTCTGCCTCTTGAATATAAATAATACCTGCAACAACAATAATTATTATTGCTACTGCTAAAGCCACTTTAAATACAGGTAATGAGCCTGCCCTTAATTGCTCATAAGTATTAATTATTGCATTTGGTATACCTGCAACAATACTTGCAAGAATTATCATAGAAATACCATTTCCAATTCCATACTCGGTGATTTTCTCACCAAGCCACATTAAAAATACAGTGCCAACTGTGATAATGAAAGATGTTAGTATTATAAATACTATAGCATTTTCAGATATTAAGGCTTGCCCTGTTTCTGTTTTAAGATTTGATATCCAAACAGATAAAGCAAATGATTGGAATCCTGCTATTGCTATTGTTAAATATCTTGTATATTGGGATATTTTCCATCTACCATATTCACCTTCTTCTTTTTGAAGTTTTTCAAGAGAAGGAATTACTGCAGTTAAAAGTTGCATTATAATTGCAGCTGATATATATGGCATTATACCAAGTGCAAATACAGAAAGTCTTCCTAAAGCTCCACCTGAGAATAGATTATATATATTGAAAAGTACTCCACCTGATGAATTAAAATAATTGAGAAGGGCGGCAGTGTCCACCCCTGGTACAGGAATATGTGTTCCTAATCTATATACTGCAAATATTATAAGAGTGTATATTATTCTTTGTCTTAGCTCTTTGATTTCTAAAATCTTTTGAATTAGGTCAAACACTAACTATTTCCTCTTAACCTAAAACTTCTACTGAGCCACCTGCAGATTTTATCTTTTCTTCAGCAGATTTTGAAAATTTATGAGCTTTTACAATTAATTTTTTTGTTAAATCACCTTCACCAAGAATTTTTACTCTTTCAGTGCATTTTATAATTCCTTTTTCTTTTAAAACTTCTGGATTAACTTCTACACCATCTTCAAATCTTTCTTCTAATACTTTAATATTTACTATTTCATACTCAACTTTATTTGGATTTATAAAACCTCTTTTAGGAATTCTCATTATAAATGGAGTTTGTCCACCTTCAAAGAATGCAGGTAAATCTCCATATCCTCTTCTTGATTTTTGACCTTTATGTCCTCTTGTAGAAGTCTTACCGTGACCTGAACCTATACCTCTACCAACTCTTTTTTCTTTATGTGTAGCACCTTTAGCAGGTTTTAATTCATGTAATTTAAAGCCCATTATTTAACTTCCTCCACTTGGATAAGATGTTTAACTTTTTCTATATTTCCTCTAACCATAGGATTATCTTCTAAAATTCTTTCATCATTTATTTTTCTTAAACCAAGAGATCTAATTGCTTCTTTTTGAAATTTTTTCTTACCTGCAAGTCCTCTAACAAGTTTTACTTTTAATTTCATTTTATAGGAACACCTCCAGCGTAAATTCTGTAAGAAGCTCTTAATTTATCTTCATCAACTCCTCTAACTTTTGCAACATCTTCTGGTGCTTTAAGTTTAAGAAGTGCATCAAACACTGCTCTAACTATATTATTAGGATTTGTTGTTCTGCTTATAATTTTAGCAAGAGCATCTGTAACTCCAAGTAATTCTAAAACAGGTCTCATCGGCCCACCTGCAACCACCCCAGTACCTCTTCTTGCAGGCTTTAATAATATTTTTGCAGATTCATATTCCCCAATTACATCGTGGGGGATAGTTCCTTCTATTAAAGGAACTTTTATTACATGTTTCTTTGCTTCTGCTATAGCTTTAGCTATTGAAGGAGGTACTTCATTTGCTTTTCCATGACCAAATCCTACATGTCCATTTCTATCTCCTACAACTGCAAGAGTAGAGAATGAAAATCTTCTTCCACCTTCAACAACCCTTGTTGTTCTTCTAATTTCAACAACTTTTTCTTCTAATTCTAAGCTATTTACATCAATTGGATTTTCTTTTATTCTCTCTTCTATTAATGTTTCAATTTTTCTATATCCCATACTTCACTCCTCTTAAAACTTTAATCCTTTTTCTCTAGCTGCTTCTGCAAAAGCTTTTATCTTTCCATGATAAATAAAACCACCTCTATCAAAAACAACATTTTCTATTCCATTTGCTAAAGCTTTTTCTGCAATAAATTCACCAAGTTTTTTAGCTACTTCTATATTTTTCCCACCTCTAAATCCATATTTTTCTACAAAATCTTTATCTATAGTTGAAGCACTAACTAATGTTTTACCTTCTTCATCATTTATAATTTGAACAAAAAGATTGTTTAAACTTTTATAAATAGCCATTCTTGGTCTTTCTGCAGTTCCAAACACTTTTTTTCTAATTCTTTTATGTCTTATTATTCTTTTTTCTCTTCTTGTTTTTACTGCCATCTTTCCTCACCTTTTATTATTTTTTACCTACAGATTTTCCTGGTTTAAGTTTAAGTTGTTCACCTTTATATCTAATACCTTTTCCTTTGTATGGATCAGGTTTTCTAAACTCTTTAATTTCTGCAGCAACCTGACCAACAAGTTGTTTATCAATACCAGAAACCTTAATTATATTATTTCCTTCTACAGAAATTTGAATTCCTTCTGGTGGCTCATATTCTATAGGATGAGAATATCCAAGCTGAAGTTCTAATTTTTTCCCTTTCATTGCAGCTCTATAACCAATACCAACAATTTCTAATTCTACTGTAAATCCTTCTGTAACACCTTTTACCATATTTGCAAGTAGAGCTCTAGTTGTTCCATGAATTGCTCTCATAAATGATTCATCACTTGGTCTTTCTATTTTTATTACATTATCTTCTTTTTCTATTTTCAAAGCAGGATGAAAAGTATTGGAAAGCTCTCCTTTTGGGCCTTTTACTTTAACAAAATTATTTTCACTTATTTGAACATCAACACCATTTGGTATTTCTATTGGTTTTCTACCTATCCTGGACATTTATTTGCCTCCTACTTTTTCTTTACCAGATATAACAGAGAATTTCTCCGCCAACTCTCTCTTTTCTTGCTTGAGCATCTGTCATAATGCCTTTATTAGTAGATAAAATTGCAGTTCCTAATCCTTTTCTTACATAAGGTATTTCAGAAACACCAGCATACTTTCTAAGACCTGGTTTAGATACTCTTTTCAATCCTTCAATTACAGGTTTTTTATTTCTTTCATCAAGATATTTTAATTTAATTATTAATGTATTTTGAGTTCCTTTTTTATTTTTGTCAGAAACCATATAATCATCTATATAACCTTCTTCTTTTAAGATTCTTGCTATTTGCTCTTTTATTTTTGAATTTGGAATATAAACTTCTGATTTCCTTGATTTTATTGCATTATTAATTCTTGCGAGCATGTCTGCTATAGGGTCTGTTACCATTTATTTATCCTCCTTACCAGCTTGCCTTTTTTACACCAGGGATTTCTCCCTTGTAAGCTAATTCTCTAAAACATATTCTACACATATTAAACTGTCTGATATAACCTCTTGGTCTTCCACAAAGAGGACATCTTGAGTGTTTTCTTGTTTTGTATTTAGGCTCTTTTAAAAAAGATTTTGCCCATAATGCTTTTCTTGCCATTTATTATTTCCTCCTTATGATCCTCTGATAGGAAGCCCAAGTAATGCAAGTAAATATTTAGCTTCCTCATCAGTTTTTGCTGATGTTTCTATAATAATATCCATTCCTCTAATTCTATCTACTTTGTCATAATCAATTTCAGGGAATATAATTTGTTCTTTTATTCCAAATGCATAATTTCCTCTTCCATCAAAAGATCTTGGATTTAATCCTCTAAAATCTCTAACCCTTGGAAGAGCAACAGCTATTAATTTATATAAAAAGTCCCACATTCTTTCTTTTCTAAGTGTAACCCTTGCTCCTACTGGAAGACCTTTTCTTAATTTAAATCCTGCTTCTGATTTTTTTGCTCTTCTAATTTCTGGTTTTTGACCTGTTATTAATGTTAAATCTTCCACAGCTCTATCAAGCTGTTTTATATCTTGGGTAGCTTCTCCTACACCCATATTTACTACTATTTTCTTTATTTTTGGAATTTCCATTGGTGATTTATATCCAAATCTTTCCATTAATTTAGGAGCAACTTCTTTTTCATATTTTTCTTTTAAAATTGGTGTATAAGTACTAACAGTCATTTCTTTTTACCTCTACTTAGTTTTTTCCCAAACAGTATCTATTATTTCACCACTTTTTTTTGCAACCCTTACTTTTTTAATTACATTTCCTTCTTCTATTATTTTGTATCCTACTCTTGTAGGTTGTCCTGTTTTTGGATCTATTAATGCAACATTTGATATATCAATAGGTCTTTCTATTTCTACTATTCCACCTTCTTGAACATTTTCTATATGTTTTAAATGTTTTTTACCTATGTTTATACCTTCAACAATTACCATCACTCTATTAGGTCTTCTTAAAACTTTTTTAATTTTTCCTGTTTTTCCTTTTTCTTTGCCAGTAATTACAATAACATTATCACCAGTTTTTAATTTAGTTTTTACCATTTAAATTACCTCCGGTGCTAACGAAACAATTCTGTAAAATCCTTTTGCTCTTATTTCTCTTGCAACAGGTCCAAGGATACGAGTTCCTATAGGTTCTAAGTTGTTATTTAATAAAACTACCGCATTATCATCAGCTTTTACATAACTTCCATCTGGTCTTCTAACTTCTTTTGCAGTTCTTACAACTACTGCTTTATATACTTTTCCTTTTTTGGCTGTACCCTGTGGTAAAGCCGATTTAACAGTAACAGTTATGACATCACCTACTGTTGCTACGTCTTTTTGAGCACCAAAATTTGCTTTTTTAGGTATTCCTATACATTGTACTTTTTTAGCACCTGAATTATCAGCTGTATTTAAATAAGTTCCTCTTTGTATCATATCTATGTACCCCTTAATTTTTTAATTGAAGAATAGGGACAAAATAATATTTTATAACTAATTAGTATTAAAATCAAGAATCATTTTTTGTAGAAGAGATAATCTCAACAAGAGTCCATCTTTTTAATTTAGATAAAGGTCTGCTTTCTCTGATTCTTACTACATCTCCAATTTTTGCTTTATTTTCAGGATCGTGTGCATAATATCTTTTAGATTTTTTTATTCTTTTTCCATATAAAGGATGAGGAAACTGTCTTTCTACAAGAACAACAATTGTTTTATCCATTTTATCACTAACTACAGTCCCTACCAGTTCCTTTCTTCTTGTCTTAACAGTAGACATTATTTAACCTCCGATTTTTCTCTTTCTTTGAGAATTGTGAGAATTCTAGCTATAGTTCTTTTAGTTTCTCTAATTTCTGATGGTTTTTCCAATCCACCAATTGTATTTTGAAACCTTAATTGCATTAATTTTTTCTTTAATTCTATTAACTTATCTTTGAGCTCTTCATTTGTTAAATTTCTAAGTTCTTTCGCTTTCATTTTTACACCCCTTCTGCTTTTACAAGTCTTGTTTTTATTGGTAATTTATGACCTGCTTTTCTGAAAGCTTCTGCAGCAACATCTTCAGGTACCCCTGAAAGTTCAAATAGTATATGTCCAGGTTTAACTACTGAAACAAAATGGTCTAAATCACCTTTTCCTTTACCCATTCTGGTTTCTGCAGGTTTTCTTGTAACTGCTTTATGAGGAAATGCTCTTATCCAAACTTTAGCACCTTTTTTAGCTTCTCTTACAATAGCAATACGAGCAGCTTCTATTTGTCTTGAAGTAAGCCAGCAAGGCTCTAAAGCTTGAAGTCCATATTCTCCAAATGCTACTTTATTTCTTCTTGAAGCTTTTCCTTTCATTCTGCCTCTTTGAGGCTTTCTCCATTTTATCTTTTTAGGTTGTAAAAGGGACATTATATAATCCTCCTATTAATTTTTAAGTATGAAGTTCTTCTTCTATTTTGTTAAGTACTTCTTCTTTTTGAGCTTCTAATTTATCTCCTTTGTAAATCCAAACTTTAACACCAAGAATTCCATATTTTGTATATGCCCTTGCATATCCATAATCAATAATAGCTCTTAAAGTTTGAAGAGGCATTCTTCCTTCAAGTATCCATTCTTTTCTTGCTAAATCAATACCACCTATTCTTCCACCAACTTGAGTTTTAATTCCTTTTGCACCTGCCTTCATTGCATTAAATATAGCTCTTTTCATTGCTCTTCTATGGGATACCCTTCTTTCAAGTTGTAAAGCTATATCTTCCGCTACAAGCTGAGCATCTATTTCTGGATTTTTAACTTCATCTACATTTACTGTAACTTCCTTTGCATCTGTTAAAAGAGAAAGCACTTTGTTAAGTTCTTCAACTTCAGCACCTTTTCTACCAATAACGATACCAGGTCTTGCTGCAAGAATTTTTACTCTTAATTTTTCTCCAAGCCTTTCTATTTGTATTTTAGATATACCAGCAGCCTTATATTTTTCTTTAATGAATTTTCTTATTTTTATATCTTCATGAAGAGTCTTAGAATAATTTTTTTTGTCTGTATACCATTTTGATTGCCAATCAGATGTAATTCCTAATCTTAATCCAACTGGATGTACTTTTTGACCCAATTTTATTTCCTCCTTTTACTGCCTTTCAGCTAATTTAATTGTTATATGAGAATATCTTCTTCTTATCATTGTAGCTCTTCCATAAGCTCTTGGCATATACCTTTTAAGCATAGGACCATCATCTGCTTTTATTTCTTTGATATATAAGTTGTCAATATCCATGCCTTTATTTTCTGCATTTGCAATTGCACTTTTTAAAAGTTTTTCAACTATTCTTGCTGCTCTTTTATTTAACTCTTGAAGAATTGCTAAAGCTACACCTACATCTTTCCCTCTAATTAAATTTATGACTTGCCTTACTTTTGTAGGTGAAATTCTTGCGTATCTGTGTATTGCTTTTGCTTCATTTACTGTAGTTTCCATCTATTTTCACCTCTTATTTTTTCTTTATTGCTTTTGCAGATTTATCAGGATGGCCTCTAAAAGTTCTTGTTAAAGAAAATTCTCCAAGTTTATGGCCAACCATTTCAGGTTGTATATATACTGGAATAAATTTCATACCATTATAAACAGCTATTGTATGGCCAACCATTTCTTCTGTAATAGTACAAGCTCTATCCCATACTTTTATTACTTTTCTTTCTCCAGTTTCATTCATTTTTCTTATTTTTTTAAGTATTTTTTCATTTACATAAGGATTTTTATTTCTTTCATTCCATTTTCCTTTGTATCCCATTATTTTTTACCTCTGCGTTTTATTATGAATTTATCAGAGTATTTAGCACCTCTTCTTGTTTTATATCCTTTAGTTGGTTGTCCCCAAGGAGAAACTGGATGTTTACCAAATGTTTTACCTTCACCACCACCATGAGGGTGATCAACAGGGTTCATAGCAGTACCCCTTACTGTAGGTCTAATTCCAAGCCATCTTTTTCTACCTGCTTTTCCAAGTTTTACAAGTTCGTGTTCTGCAAGACCTACCACTCCAATTGTAGCCATGCATTTTTTATGTACAAGTCTTATTTCATTTGAAGGAAGTCTAAGTTGGATATAATCTCCTTGTTTTCCAAGTATTTGTGCTGACATTCCAGCAGCTCTTGCAAGCTGTCCACCTTTACCTGGTGTTAACTCTATATTATGTACAAATGTACCTACTGGTATATTTTCAAGAGGAAGTGCATTTCCTACTTTAATTTCCGCATCAGGACCAGCAACTACAGTATCTCCTACTTTTAATCCTTCTGGCCAAATAATATATCTTTTTTCACCATCTAAATAATGAAGTAAAGCTATTCTTGCACTTCTATTTGGATCATATTCTATAGAAGCTACTTTTGCAGGTACACCCCATTTATCCCTTTTAAAATCTATAATTCTATATCTTCTTTTATGTCCACCACCTCTATGTCTAACAGTTATTCTTCCTTGATTATTTCTTCCTGCTTTCTTTTTTAATGGTGCTAATAAAGATTTTTCAGGCTCAGTTTTTGTTATTTCTGA
Organism: Hydrogenothermus marinus; assembly: GCF_003688665.1. NCBI lineage: Bacteria > Pseudomonadati > Aquificota > Aquificia > Aquificales > Hydrogenothermaceae > Hydrogenothermus > Hydrogenothermus marinus. The sequence continues at coordinate 2,130 of NZ_REFO01000018.1, read as the reverse complement.
GAAGTCATATAAAATTGCATGTCTTGTTCCATTTGTTACTGGTTTTAATTTTTTTACACCCATTTTCACACCTCTTAAACTAATTCAGCTATATTAATTGGTTCTTCAGATTGTACTGTAACAATGGCTTTTTTCCATTGTTTAGTATATCCAGCTTTTCCAAAGCCAACTCTTTTTTTCTTTGGTTTAACAATTAAAGTTCTTACAGATTTTACTTTTACACCAAAAGCTTGCTCTACAGCTTTTTTTATTTCTATTTTGTTTGCATCTTTTGCAACTTCAAAAACAAGTTTATTTTCTTTTTCGTTTTGTTTTACTGCTTTTTCTGTAATTACAGGACGAATTAATATATCGTAAGGATTTTTCATCATCCTAACCTCTCGTTAATTTTTTCAGCAGCAGATTTTGTAATTATTACCTGCTGAGCATTTAAAAGATCATATGTGTTTAATCCATCAACAACTAACACTTTCACATTTGGAAGATTTCTAAATGATTTAATAATATTTTCATCTTTTTCATTTATTACAAGTAATACCTTAGAATTTTCTAATCCTAGATTTTTTAATATTTCTACTGCATTTTTTGTTTTAGGTGTATCAAAGCGAAAATCTTCAATTATTTTTATTTCACCATCTTTTAATTTTGTAGATAATACACCTTTTAATGCTTTTTTTCTTACTTTTTTAGGAAGTGGGTAATAAAAATCTCTTGGTCTTGGTCCATGGGCAATACCACCACCAACCATTAAGTTAGCTTTTCTATCACCATGTCTTGCATTCCCTGTTCCTTTTTGAGGAAGTATTTTTCTCCTTGAACCTCTAACTTCTGCTCTTGTTTTTGTAGATGCAGTTCCTGCTCTTCTTGCAGCAAGTTGCCATTTTACCACTTCCCATACAGTATGCTCTTTTACTTCTGTATTGAAAATCTCATCTTTTAAAGATATTTTTCCAACTTCCTCATTTTTTGTATTTATTACATTTACTTCCATTTATTTCTCACCTCTTTTCTATTTACTTAAGAAGCATAAGTTGCTTTTGCTCTTTCTAATTTTCTTTTTCCTTTTCTTCTATTTGCTATTACTGAAGATTTTATTTCTACGTATGATTTTGGAGCTCCAGGAATAGAACCTTTTACTAAAATTACATTTTTCTCAGGAATAATGTCTACAACTTCAAGTCCAAGAACAGAAACTCTTTCATTTCCATAATGTCCTGCCATTCTCTTTGATTTCCAGATTCTACCAGGTTCTTCACAAGCACCTATGGAACCAACTGCTCTATGATATCTAGAACCGTGAGATTTAGGAAATCCTCCAAAATCCCATCTTTTCATTGCAGATGCAAAACCTCTACCTTTAGATTTACCAGCTATATCAACTAAATCTCCAACTTCAAAAACATTTTCCACTTTAATCTCTTGTCCTAATTCTAATTGTTCTCCTTCTTTTAAAGGAAACTCTTTTAAAACTCTTAAAGGCTTTAAACCCGCTTTTTCAAATACTTTTAAAAGAGGTTTTGGAGTTCTTTTTTCTTTTTTAGCACCAGTCCCTAAAACTACTGCATTATATCCATCTTTTTCTTCTGTTCTTAAAGCAACCACATAGTTTGGCTCTACTTCTATAACAGTTACTGGTATTGCTTTTCCATTTTTAAAAATTCTTGTCATTCCAACTTTTTTTCCAATTATGCCTGTAGGCATCTTTCTCACTCCTTTAGCTTAATTTTATTTCTACATCAACACCTGCAGGAAGGCTAATATCCATTAAAGCTTCTATCGTTTGAGGTGTTGCATTTTCTATATCAATTAATCTTTTGTGTATTCTCATCTCAAAATGTTCTCTTGATTGTTCAAACTTATGTGGAGATCTGAGAATACACCATCTTTTTTTAGAAGTAGGAAGTGGAACAGGCCCTTTTATAAGGCCTCCACTTCTTTTAACTGTATCTATAATCTGTTTTACAGATTGATCTAAAACATTATGATCAAAAGCTTTTAATTTAATTCTAATTTTTTCGTGCTCCATCTCTCACCTCTTACTCAATAATTTCAGTAACAACACCAGCACCAACAGTTCTTCCACCTTCTCTAATAGCAAATCTCATTTGCTCTTCTATTGCTACTGGCACC
>NZ_REFO01000017.1 GCF_003688665.1 Hydrogenothermus marinus | reverse complement strand
ACATCTTAAGGAAGTTTAAGAAAAAGTGGTTTGACCTTATAACAGGATTAAAGAAGGTAGTAAAGATGCGGCTTTACAGACTAAAAGGTATCTCCGAATCCCTGCTTGATGAGGGGATAGGAGTAGTTGGCAGCGTGAACCTGCCAGGAGGGATAAGGACAGCGTTAAGCTGTCAAAATCCCTCAGAAGCTCTGTCCGTAAGGGCGGAGTAGTTCACTTAACTAAAATTTTAAGTCTAATAAAATTAAACTTTTTTTTAGGAATAATTATTATATTTTTAATATCAGTTGTAAAAAACTAGAGAGTTAATATGAGTACAAATATAGCATCTAAAATTTTTGATTCTGTTTCTAAAACATATGATATCTTCTTAAACTTTATTACTTTTGGATATATACATAAACTTCAAAACAATCTTATAGAAAAAACACCACTTGGGGAAAATATTGTTGATATTGGAACTGGAACTGGTGAAATATTAAAAAAGATTAATGATAAAAATAATAATAGTTTGTTAATTGGAATAGATGTTTCAAAAAATATGCTATTGAAAGCAAAAGAAAAGGTACCAAATGCAAATTTATTAATTGCAGATGCTGAAAATTTACCTTTTAAAAATAAGAGTATAGATAATATATTTTTCTCTCTTGTTTTTAGACATCTAAATCAAGAAAATACTACTCAAGAACTAAAAAGAGTAATAAAGAAAAATGGATATGTCTCTATTTTAGATTTAAGTAAAAATAAATTATTACTTTTTTTATTTGACAAAATTTTTAAACCTTTTGGAAGATTAATATTTTCTAAAAAAGAGTATGATTATTTTATAGATAGTATAAAATGGGCTAAATCTATAGAGGAACTTGAAGAGTTATTTAAAAAAAATGACTTTGAATGCATATATAAGAAGAAGTATCTATTTGGATTAGCAATAATAGTTATTTTCAAAAAATCATCTTAAAAAGATATGATATTATAATTTAAGAATATTCTATAAAAAGGGGAAAGCATATGAAAGAGTTTATTGTAGATGCCTCTAAAAATTTTAATAAAGTAATAATTACTACTGCTATAGAAAGTGGAGCAGATGCAATAATAGTACCAAAAGAAAAATTAGAAGATGCAAAAAAACTTGGAAGAATAAAATTTATATCTATAGACAAAGATGGAAATTTATCAGATGATTTTGTTTTAATAAGAATAGAAAATAAAAAAGATGAAGAAAAGGCAGCATCATTAGCAAAAGCAGGGAAAAAAGTAATAGTGGAAACTACAGACTGGACTATAATCCCTTTAGAAAATCTTATAGCCCAATCAGATAATATATATTCTGTAGTAAAAAATGAAGAAGAAGCAGCTACAGCAATAGCAATTCTTGAAAAAGGTGTAAAAGGTGTTGTTTTACAAACAAATGATATTAATATAATTAAAAAAGTTTCAAATGAAATAAAACAGCAAACAGAAAAAGTTAATTTAGTAAAAGCCAAAGTTATTTCAATAACACCGGTAGGAATGGGAGATAGAGTAGCAGTTGATACTACTTCTCTTTTAAAAAGAGGAGAAGGAATGCTTGTTGGAAATTCTTCTGCAGGAATGATCTTTGTTCATGCAGAAACAGAAGAAAGTCCATATGTAGCATCAAGGCCTTTTAGAGTAAATGCTGGAGCTGTCCATATGTATACAAAAGTTCCAAATGGAAAAACAGTTTATTTATGTGAGTTAAAAACAGGAAGTGAAGTAATGGTTTATGATACTGAAGGAAATGGAAGAGTTGTTTATGTAGGAAGATCAAAAATAGAAAGAAGACCTATGCTTTTAGTAGAAGCAGAATATAATGGTAAAAAACTTTCAGCAGTCCTTCAAAATGCAGAAACAATTAGATTAGTTAAATCAGATGGTTCTTTGGTTTCTGTTGTAGATTTAAAAATTGGAGATGAGATTTTAGGCTATGTAGAAGAAGCCGGCAGACACTTTGGAATGAAAGTTGAAGAAACTATAATAGAAAAATAATGAATACTATAGCAATAAAAGTAGGGCTTTTTGTTCTTTTAACAGCAGTTTTAGCAGGATATTTAATAATTACTTTTGAATCTAATGGATTTAGTAAATCAGTAGCTAATTATTATATATATTTTGATGATGTTAGCGGCCTCTCAAAAGGGGCAGATGTAGTTGTAAAAGGTGTAAAAGCTGGAAAAGTAGATGATATTACTATAGAAGGTAATAAAGTAAAAGTAAAAATAGGTTTTATGAAAGATATAACTTTATATCAAAATGCAAAAGCTTATATAAAGATGCTTGGGCTTATGGGGGATAAATATATTTATATAGAACCAGGTAGTCCTGAATATGGAGTTTTATCAAAAGGCGGAATAATCCAGTATGGAACTACTTATGGTTCAACAGATGAAGCATTCAATAAAGTCTCACAGCTTGTAGATAATATTAACCAAGCAATAGGAAACGGGAGACTTCAAAAACTAATAGAAGATATAGATAGTTTAGCAGTTGAAACAAAATATTTAGTAGCAGAAAATAGAAAAAATATAAAGAAAACAGTTGATAATATTCAACAGATAACAGCATCTTTAAAAGAAACATTACCTTCTTTAATTGAAAAAATGGATAAAGTAGCAGATAATCTTGATCAAATAACATCAGATAATAAAAATGATATTAGAGATATTGTTGCATCTTTAAGAGAAATAACTAAAACATTGAAAGAAAAATTACCTACAACAATGGATAATCTGAATGTAGCTTCAAAAGAAGCAAAAGATATACTTGGAGAAAATAAAGATAATATAAGAAAATCCTTAGAAAACATAAAAAAAGCAACAGAAAAGCTAGATAAAATACTTGCAAAAATAGATAAAGGTAAAGGAACAGTAGGAAAACTTGTAAATGATGATAGTTTATATAATAATGTAAATGAAGGTGTTAAATCAATATCAAAACCATTCAAAATTATAGATGAATCAAACTTAGAAATATCTATGTATGGAGAACATCATACTGGAAATAAAGATGATAAAGCAGGGATATCTGTATCTCTTTTCCCTAAAAATGATAGATATATTTATGTAGGACTTCTTTCTAACTCTAATGGTTCTATTAGTGAAATTAATGAATATACTCAAAATGGTACCACAAAACGTGAAACAAAAAAAGATTATGGTATTTTATTTGATATTCAGTATGCAAGAAGATTATGGGAAACAAAATATGGTAATTTATGGGTAAGAGCTGGTTTAAAAGAAAATACAGGAGCAGGTGGTTTAGATTGGTGGTTTACTAAAAATTTCAGAATTACAACAGATCTTTATAAATTTAATAGAGAATATGAAACTTATGGCACAGATAAACCTGAATTTGATGCTGGTATATATTATAAATTCGGTAAAACACCATTTTTTGTTAAATTTGGTGGTTCTGATTTAATTGCTGAAAAAAATAGAGGATTTTATATAGGTGGTGGACTTCAATTTACAGATAATTATCTTAAATATATGTTAGGAGCCTTAGGAGGAACAAAACCATAAATGGAGAAACAAATGGATAAAATAGAGTTTTTAAAACAGATTTATTTATTTGAAGGATTAAAAGATGAAGAAATAAAAGAGATATCTAAATATTTCTATGAAGAAGATTATAAAAAAGGAGATTATATATTTTTTGAAGGAGATGAAAATCCGGGAATATATATAGTAGTAGATGGAATTATAAAATTAACAAAAGAAACTGCAGATGGAAAAACAGTTATTCTTAGACTTGCTACACCAAAGGAAGTTTTTGGGTGGCTTGTTCTTGGAGAGTCAAAACCAGAAAGTACTTATACAGCTCAAGCTTTAGTGGATAGTAAGGTTCTTCATATATCAAATACTGACTTTTTAAGACTTTTAACAAAATATCCAGCAATAGCAGTAAAAATAACATGTGATGCATCTAAAAAATTACTTGAAGCTTATGAAAGGCTAAAAAGTTTAGCAGCAGAAAAAGTAGAAGGAAGAATAGCAAGTCTTCTTTTAGATTTATCTAAAAAAATAGGAAAAGAAAAAGATGGACATTTAATAATAGAAGCACCTATTACAAGACAAGATATTGCAGAAATGGCAGGAACAACAGTAGAAACAGCTATAAGAGTAATTAGTAAATGGAAAAAAGAAGGTATAGTTAATACAGAAAGAGGAAAAATAGAGATTTTAGATGTAGATTATCTTGAGGATTTAATCCTTTAATAAATCTGATAAAAAATTAAAAAAGTAACACTTGCAAATATAAGGCCATCTATTCTATCAAGAATACCTCCATGTCCTGGGATTATATTTGAAGAATCTTTAACACCTACCTGTCTTTTTATAAAACTTTCAAATAAATCCCCTATCTGCATTAATATAGCTCCAATAAAAATAGGAATTATTGCTTCTAAATGATTAAAGTAATAAGCGGTTAATCCACCAAAAAACAAAGAACCAACTGTACTTCCAATAGCACCTTCTATAGTTTTTTTAGGGGAAAGTTTTGGGGCAAGTTTATGTTTACCAAAATTTTTACCAATAAAATAAGCCAAAGAATCTCCAGCCCATACAGTAGCAAAAAGGATAAAAAGTATATATCTATCAATCTCAAATAAAAATCCTAAAGAAGATATAAAAAAAGAAGAATATACTAATCCAAAAGTTATATAAGCTAATAAATCAATATTCCAATATTTATTTGCAATATAAAATCCATAAATAAAAATGATTAATATAGATAAAAAAGGAGATATAAAAAATAAAGACAAACTACTTATAAAAGCAATAAATGAAAAAAAGATACTATTTATATTTCCTATTTTTTTAGAAATTAAGTTTGCAATTTCCCAGCCAGCTAATGCTGAAACAATAGATACAATAATAAAAAAAATTATTTTATTTAAATATAAAACACCTAAAATAGCAATAGCACCTAAAACTATAGCAGATATAACTCTTTTTATAAGATTACTCACTGAGTTGAAACCTTTCCAAATCTTCTTTCTCTATTTTGATACTCATATAAAGCTTTTAAAAACTCTTCTTTATCAAAATCTGGCCAAAGTACTTCTGTAAAATAAAATTCAGAATAAGCTATCTGCCAAAGTAAAAAGTTAGATATTCTTTGCTCACCACTTGTCCTTATCAATAAATCAGGATCAGGTAAATCTGGAAGATACAAAAATTTAGGGAAATCTTCTTCTGTTATTTCTTTACCTTCTTTTATAGCTTTATTTACTGCATCTACAATTTCTGCTCTCCCACTATAGTTTAAAGCTATCACTAACTGCATTTTTTTACCATTTTTTGTAAGTCTTTCACCTTCTTCAACTGTATTTAAAATCATATCTGGAAGATCTTCTCTTCTTCCTACGAATCTAAGTCTTATATCTCTTTCAATTAAGTAAGGAACTTTTTTATTTATATACTCAATAAGTAAAGACATTATAGCTTCAACTTCTTCTTTTGGTCTTTCCCAGTTTTCTGTTGAAAATGCAAAAAGTGTTAAATACTTAATGCCAAATTCTAATGCATAATCAATAACCCTTTCTACTGCTTTAGCTCCTTCCCTATGACCTATATATCTTGGAAGTCCTCTTCTTTTGGCCCATCTTCCATTCCCATCCATTATAATTGCTATATGATTAGGTATTTTATAAAGATTCATCTAATACCTCTAATTTTTTCTTTGCTATTTTAGCTTGATCACTGTCTGGATATTTATCTAAAAGTTGTTTTAAGTATTTTATAGCTTTTTCTTTTTCCCCTATTTTTAGATAAGAATAAGCTAATTTTAATAAGGTATCAGGAATTTTATTACAATCTTTTAATTGTCCAGTTTCACATTCATTTATTAAATTTTCAAAAGTATTAATTGCTTTGTCATACTGTCCTTCTGTATAATAAATCTGTCCAAGCCAAAATAATGCATTATCATAATATTTACTATCTTTGCTACTTGTATTTAAAAATCTTTTAAGTTCTTTTTTTGCTTCTTCTAATTTTCCTTCATAATAAAGGTCTAAAGCTTTGTCATAAATATCTTCAGAATTTTGAGGGGTTTTTACTTTTTCCTGTCCTTCTAAAGGTGGATTTTTAGGAGGTTTATAAGAAAGTTTTAATTTTTGTATTTCTAATTCATTTTTTGTAGCTTTATTAGAAACTTCATCTAATTTATTTGCTAAATCATCTGTTTTTGATTCTAATTGAAGTTGATGTTTTTTTAGTTGTTTAACCTCTTTTTTTATCTCTATAATCTGATTTTGTAAAGTTATTACAGTTTTATCTTGGACGCAACTTGTTGTTAAAAATATAATACTTGAAAACAAAACAGCTTTTTTAATCATGTTAATCCACCTCTATTATTTTTTTATAAAAAGATAAGAAAAAATAAATCCTGCTGATATAAAAATTATAGCAGCAAAAATTTCAATATAAAAAAGGGAAGAATAACTAAGCTTTAACAAAAGTCTATCAAAAAATAAAGCTAAAAATGGAATAGAAGAAACTATCATTAATAATATTATAAGTGTAAAGGGGTTTTTTAACTTTTGTTTCAATTTTTCCCTCTTTTAAAAATTAGCTTAGGTAATAATTATAAACTTTAAATCTAATATTCTCAAAAATTAAAAAAACTTAATAGAATCTTAATAAAAACTTAATAAAACATAATTAATATATCTATATGAAAAAATTTAATATATCAATCCATGATATTACAAAAACTAATATGGAAAATGTTATTAAAATAATATTTTTTCTTGAAGATTTAGGAATAAAGAAAATATCTCTTTTATTAATTCCTAAGTATCATAATAAAGAAGATATTTTAGAAATTAAAGATTATTTAAAGGATATAATACCTAATAGAGAAATAATACTTCATGGTTTTTACCATAAAGCAGATAAAGTTAACATCTTTAATATAAAAAATAGATTATTTACATCAGGGGAGGGGGAGGTTTTAAATCTCTCACTAAAAGAGTTTGAAAATAGATTAAGAGAAGGTTTAAAACTTTTAAACTCTATAAATTTATATCCAGAAGGATATATAGCACCTGCATGGCTTATAAAAAAAGAAAATATAAAGCTTTTAAAAAAATATGGTTTTAAATTTACAACTACTAGATATGGAATATATGATTTAATAAATAATAGATATATCTTTTCACCTGTAATATCTTTTAGTTGTAGAGGTATTATTGAATCTATATCAGTAAGAACTTTTACTGTTCAACTTAAACTTTATAAAAGTTTTCTCAATTTCTTAAGGCTTGCAATTCATCCTTGTGATATAAATAGCAGTAAAAAATTAAATCTAATAAAAACTTTTATTTTAAAAATGCAAAACTGGGGAGAAAGTTCTCATTTTAGCGAATTAATAGGAGGTATTAATTATGATAAAAGTAGATCTACATCTTCATTCAATAGCATCAAATAAACCTGCTGGTTATTTTTCAGAAAAAATAGGAATAAATGAGAGTTATACAGATCCTATAGATTTATACAATACTTTAAAAGAAAGAGGAATGACTCTTTTTACTATTACAGATCATGATTCTATAGATGGTTGTTTAGAGATAGCTCATCTTCCTAATACATTTATAAGTGAAGAAATTACAACATATTTCCCTGAAGATAATTGCAAAGTCCATGTCATTGCTATTGATATAAATGAAAAAATACATCAAGATATTCAACATGTAAGACATAATATATATGAACTTGTAGATTATTTACAAGAAAACAATATTACTCATATTCTTGCTCATCCATTGTATGATATGGATGGAAAATTAAAACCGGAACATATTGAAAAATTTTTACTTCTTTTTGATAATTGGGAAGTTTTAAATGGAACAAGATCTCATTTATCATCTAAATTAACAGTAAATTTAGCAAGAAGATATTCTAAAGAAGATATATTAAAACTTGCTGATAAATATGGATTTTATAAAAGGAAAAGAGATTTTATATCTTTTTCTGGTGGTTCTGATGATCATGGTGGACTTGATTTAGGTCTTGGTTATACATATGTAGAAGAAGGGGAAACTGTTGAAGATTTAAAAAAAGCTTTAGAAAAAGGAAATACAATTCCTCAAGGATTACATGGTTCTCCAAAAAGACTTGCACATATGGTAATGAAAATAGCATATGAAGGAAGCAAAAGAAAATATAATATTGGGGATTTAAAAAACTTAGGAGATGAAATATTTTCTAAAGGATTAGAAAAAAAGAAATCTTACTCATTTTTAGATTCTTTAATAGGTATTAATCCTGTAGAAGATTTTATAAGATCTGTAATTGGTGAGAATTATGAAGAAGTGAAAAAAGATCCTCACAAAAGAATTTATAGTTTTATAGATAGTTTATTTCCTTATATAGTAAAAAATTTAAAAAGTATGAAAAAATTTGATTTACAAAAATTCTCACAAAATCTTGGAATGGGTATTTTATCTTTTATACCTATTTCTTTCTATATTGGAACTTATTGGCAAAGAGCTAATGAAAAAAATAAATCTAAAGAAATTTATAACAAACTAACTAATGAATATTATAATGAAGGAAAGGTTGCATGTTTTACAGATACATTATTTGAAATAAATGGAGTTGCAAGAACATATCAAAATATAATGGAAATTGCAAAAAAAGAAAATCTAAATCTAAACTTTATAACAAGTTATGATTCTAATATAGATGATCCTTTTATAAAAAATTTTAAACCTCTTATATCATTTCCTATCCCAGAATATAAAGAGCTAAACATAAATATTCCTAACTTTTTAGAAGTTCTTGATTATGTAGAAAAAGAGAATTTTGATGTTATATATAGTGCTACTCCTGGGGTAGTAGGATTATATGGATTTGTAATATCAAAAATACTTGGAATTCCTTTTGTAACTACTCATCATACTGATTTTCCAGAGTATGTAAAAAAATATACAAATGATCATTTTTCTTATATGTATTCATGGAAACTTTTATCTTTATTCTACAATAATGCAGATAAAGTGCTTTCTCCATCAAACTATAATAAGAAAAAATTAATAGAGAAAGGAGTTGAACCTTCTAAAATTTTAGTATTTAAAAGAGGTGTAGATCTAAATATATTTAACCCTGAAAAAAAAGATGAGATGTTCTGGAAGAAATATGATCCTACTTATAATGGAGAAAAAATTATTTTATATGCAGGTAGAGTAGCGAAAGAGAAGGATTTAGATGTTTTTGTAAATATAGCTAAAGAGTTTGAGGATAATAAAGATGTGAAATTTGCTATTGTAGGAGATGGTCCTTATAGAAAAGAGATAGAAGGAAAAGCAAAAAATATAATATTTACAGGATTTTTTGATAAAGAGGAACTTGCTATAGCTTATGCATCCTCTTATTTATTTGTATTTCCAAGTACTACAGAAACATTCGGAAATGTAGTTTTAGAAGCTTTAGCTTGTGGGCTTCCTGTTTTAGTTTCAGATAAAGGTGCAGCTTGTGAAAATGTTATTCAAGGAATAAATGGATTTATAGTAAAAGATAATAATATAAAAGAGTATATTAACTTAATTAACAACTTATTAACTAATAAATATTTATATATGAATCTTAGAAAAAATGCTATAAATCTATCTAAGAACTTAGATTATGAAAAACTTCTTATGGAAATGATAGATAAATTTTCTTTAGGACTTATAAAGAAAAGGGAGATGGTTTTTGCTTAAAGTTTTAGATATTACTCATTTTTATAGTAAAAAAAGTGGAGGGATAAAAACATATCTATTAGAAAAATCTAAATACCTCTTTAAAAAAGGAATAAATCATTCTTTGATTGTTCCTGATAAAGAGGATTATATAAAAAACATAAATAATGCAAAATATTATTTTGTAAAATCACCACCTCTTCCTTTTTCTAAATACTATAGGTTATTATTAAACAAAGCTAAAATATTTGAAATAATTGAAAAAGAAGAACCAGATATTGTAGAAGTAGGTTCTCCTTATTTTTTACCATCATGGATAAATGAGAAAAAAGATTTTTTTGGTTATAGGACTGTAGGATTTTTCCATTCAAATATTGAAGGAAGTTTATCTTCAATACTAAAACTAAAGCAATTAAAGAAATCATCTAGTTTAATTTCTGAAAAAATAATAAAAAAAGAATATAGTGATTTTGATATTGTTATTACTCCTTCTAAGTATATAGAAAATTATATAAATAAAATTGGTATAGAAAATACAACTACAGTTTATTTAGGAGTAGATAGAACTACTTTCTTTTATAGAAAAAAAGAAACTACATTAAGGGCTAAATATAATATTCCAAAAGATAAAATCATATTAATTTATGTAGGAAGATTGACTCAAGATAAAGATATTTTAGAACTTGCTGATATTTATAACAATTTAGATCATAATAAATACCACTTAATAATAGTAGGATCAGGAAATAAAAAAAAGAAATTATTTAAAAAGATAAAGTTTAATTTTACATATTTTGGATATTTACAAAATAAAAAACAACTTGCACAGATTTTATCTTTATCTGATATATATATAACAACTTCAAAAATAGAAACTTTTGGTTTAAGTGTTGTAGAAGCTCAAGCTTGTGGTCTTCCTGTTATAGCTTATAAATTAGGTTCTTTACCTGAAGTAGTTTATAAAAAAGAGCTTTTAGTAGATTCAAAAGATGAGTTTATAAAAATGATTGAAAATGCGTCTAAATATTACATTACTGAAAATATTAGAAAAGAAATATCAATCTTTACAAGAAATTATTTTTCATGGGAAAAAACTTTTAATAAATTACTTGAAATTTACAATCAATTATTAATTAATGTTAAAATATAACTAAATACAATATAAATAGAGGGTTTTTATGAAAGTTTCTGAATATCATAAAAAAGGTTTAAATAATTTTGTTGAAACTATTCCTTCTGGTTATAAACTCGTAGGAGAAGCAAAAGAAGGGATTCATAAAGTTTCATGTTTTATCAAAGAAAAAGATGGAAAAATAGAAGATGCAAAATTTAATTCATCAAAAAGATGTAAAAAATTAATGGCTATTGCAGATTTAGTATGTGAAAAACTAAAAGGACAACCAGTAGATAAAATAATAATTAATGATGAAGAAATTTTAGAATCTTTTAAAGAAGAAAAGGAAAAAGAAAAGATGCAAAACAGATTAAATATTGTAAAAAAAGCCGTAGGAGTATAATTATCAATGTTTAAAAAAGAACTTATAGATATGTTTTCATTACAAGATAATCTAAATAAAAAGATAAATGAAAACTGGAAAAAAGAAAGAACAAAAGAAGATTTTACAAGAGCTATCTGGTTAGAATGTGCAGAGCTTGTAGATAGTCTTCCTTGGAAGTGGTGGAAAAAACAAGAAGCAGATATGGATAATGTAAAAATAGAAGTAGTGGATATATGGCATTTTATATTATCTTATATATTACTTGATTTTGATAATATTGAAGAAATAGTTGAAACTGAATATATAAAACATTTCCAAAAAGGATATGATGAAGATTTTCAAAACTTAGATATAAAGGGAGAATATATAAATCATTATCTTGGAGAAACAGATAATAATAAAAAAATAATATTTTTAGCAGAAAGAGTAGCAGAAGGTTTTTTAAAGGATAATCCTTATGAAGGGTTATTTTTCTTTGGTCTTCTTGTTAAAAATAGTTTATCTTTTAAAGAATTGTATTTACTTTACATAGGTAAAAATATTCTTAATCATATTAGACAAGAAACAGGGTATAAAGATGGTAATTATCAAAAGATGATTAATGGTATAGAAGATAATAAATATTTATTTGATATTGTTAAACAAGTAGAAAATAAAGAAGACCTTGAGAAAAAAATAAGAGATACTTTTGAAAGTTTAGCAAAAAGCTAAACACAAATTAAAGGAGTAAATAATGGATTCCTATGGAATTTTTATAAGTCAGCTCTTTTGGTTTATTTTTATACTTTTATTAATACTACCAATGCTTAAATCTCAGACTTTAGAGTGGAGCAGAGAAAGGCTTATAAGAGCTATTGAAGAAAAAAGAAAATCTCGTGTAATTACAATGATTCATAGACAGGAAACCCGTTCATTTCTTGGATTTTTTATGATGAGATTTATTACTATAGAAGATTCTGAACAGGTTTTAAGAGCAATAAGGTTAACACCAAAAAACATGCCAATAGATTTTATAATTCATACCCCTGGAGGACTTGCTTTAGCAGCTACTCAAATAGCAAATGCCCTAGCAGATCACCAAGCACCTGTTAGAGTAATAATTCCTCACTATGCAATGTCTGGAGGAACTTTAATAGCATTCGCAGCAGATGAGATAATAATGGATGAACATGCTGTTCTTGGTCCTGTAGATCCACAACTTGGACAAGAGCCAGCAGCTTCCATAGTTAAGATAAAAGAAATAAAAGATCCAAATGAAATAGATGATGCTACTTGGGTAAAAATAGATGTAAGTGAAAAAGCTTTAAAGCAGATGTATGATAATGTTGTATCTTTACTTAAAAAGAAAGGATATTCGGAAGAAGTAGCTAAAAAAGTAGCAGAAGAACTAACTCAAGGAAAATATACTCATGACTTTCCTATTACAGTAGAAAGGGCTAAAGAACTTGGACTTAAAGTATCAACAGAAGTACCTGATGAGGTTTATGCTTTAATGGAGCTCTATCCTCAACCTTCAGGACCTCAATCAGTTCAATATATTCCAGTACCATACCAAAAACCTGGAAATACTTCTAATGGACATTAAATTATGAAAAAATTAAGAGATTATTTTTTAACAGGATTATTTGTGTTACTACCTATAGGTATTACCCTATGGGTAGTTATTACATTACTTACTTTTGTAAACAACTTAGTTTTACCTTACATAAGAGTATTTATTCCTATCCCAGATATACCTGGATTAGGAATACTAACAACCTTACTATTAGTATTAGCTACAGGTATTCTTGCTCAAAATTATTTTGGTAAAAAATTTTTTGAATGGTGGGATAAAGTTCTAAGTAAAATTCCACTTGTTAGAGCTATTTATTCTGCAACAAAACAAACTATGGAATCTTTAATATCTAATAAAGATAAATTTAAAAAAACTGTTTTAGTTGAATTTCCAAGAGAAAATACATTGTCTATTGCTTTTGTTGCTAATGAGATTGAAATTAATAATAAAAATTATTATGTAGTATATGTTCCTACTGCACCTAACCCAACTTCAGGTTATACAATCTTTGTTCCTGAAGAAGAAGTAATTCATGTAGATATATCTGTAGATGAAGCTATGAAAGTAATTCTTTCAGGTGGTTTAGTAATGAAAAATAAGATAAATTACCTTTAATAATTTCTTTTAATAATTTCTTTCTCCAAAAAGTCTTGTTCCGATTCTAACAATTGTTGCGCCTTCTTCTATTGCAATATCAAAATCATTGGACATTCCCATAGAAAGATGTGGAAGTTGTATATTAAACTCTTTTTCTATATCCTCTTTTAAATCTCTAAGCCTTGCAAAATAAGGTCTTGAATCTTCTTTATTTTCTGAATATGGTGGAATACACATTAAACCTAAAAGATTTAAATTTTCTTTTTTTAAGGTATATTCCACAAGAGAATTTAGATCTTCTGGCTTTACTCCATATTTTGATTCTTCTTTCCCTATATTTACTTCAATTAAAACATCTTGTATTTTATTTATTTTTTTAGCTCTTTTATCCAGTTCATCAGCTAAACTTTTTCTATCTAAGGAATGAATTAATTCAAAATATTTAACGGCATATTTAGCTTTATTAGTCTGAAGTCCTCCTATTAAATGCCAATGAATATCTTTATAATTTTTTAATGCTTCAATTTTATTTATTCCTTCTTGAACTCTATTTTCACCAAAATATCTTAAACCTGCGTTATAAGCATCTATAATCTTTTCTATAGGCTGGGTTTTAGAAGCCCCTAAGATAATAATATCTTTTAAATTTCTTCCAGATTTTTTTGCAGATTTTTCAGCAATTTCTAAAATTTGTTTTATATTTTCTTTAATAGACATAAAACTCTCTTTTGGAGAAAATTTTATCTTTTATTATACCTAAAAAGGAGATGGAGGGGAATTATCCCCTCTTTTATTAGCAAATTTCTTGTTCAAAAATTTCCCTAATATGTTTTGGAAGTTCACTAAGAATATCTTTAATTTCACCATCAGCGATTCTTCTTTTAATTACATTAAATACCGCTTTAACAATTTCTTCTGGATTAACTTCTTCTCCCTCTTTTACAAAATCTTGTTTAATTAATTCTAAAAATTCTTCTTTACTTCTAATTTTCATTGGTACCTTAGATGGTTGCCAACCTTCATAGTAAATTCCCCTAATTAGTGTTGGCAATTCAGCAGCAAAATCAGCTGATTCTTCAACAGTGAGTCTATCTCTTAAATGATGAAGTACAGAGCGAAGAGCATGATAAGCACGATGTCTATTATCTGTTCCTAATTCTTCTTCAATATCTTTTAACCAAGAGTAAGTTTTTTGAACAGTTCTTTCAATAGGTGCAAATGACATTTTCTAACCCTCCTTTATTTATTAGTTATTTTTTCTATTTTTAAATATAAGACCTATATAAAAATTTTCAAGTGTTTTCACTTAATTTTGTAAGATTAAGTAGTTGAAAATCTTAAACTCATTATCTATTTAAAGTTTAATTCAACTTGAAAAACTTATTTTAAATGATTATAATATATATTCCTTTCTTGGAGGGATGGCCGAGTGGACGAAGGCGGGTGATTTGAAATCACTTGAGGGTTAACAGCCCTCCGGGGGTTCGAATCCCTCTCCCTCCGCCATAAATTAAGAAATATCAAGCCTTTAAAAAAAATCACAAAAAATTAGAATTTAAAATTTTCTACCATATAATGATATTTTATACTATATTTTTACACTAAAAATGTCAGAGCTAATTATAAAAGAATCATTTACTCATAAATTTTTATTCTAATAGCAACTTTATTTAAATACTGTTTAGTTTCTTCATAAGGAAGATTTTTTTCTAATGTATTATAAACTTCAGAAGGAGTCATTTTGTTTATTATATGAATTGCTTTTTTTATATTTGTTGTTCCTATAAAAGCTCTTGCAACATTTCCAGCTCCTGTATTGTATGCAGCTATTGTACAATAAAGCCTGCTTAAAGGATTTTTTATATCACTTAAATATTTATAATAAAGTAAATATAAATATGTTGTCCCAACCATTATATTTTTTTCAGAATTGTAAAGATAAGATGGTGCAAGTAAAACAGGCTTTCCATATATAATTTTTGTTGCATCTTTCCCTGCAGTCTGAGGTACAATCTGCATAAGCCCATAAGCCGGTGCTGGAGATTTAGCTAAAGGATTAAAAGCACTTTCTGTATGTATAATAGCAAAGATAAGAGATTCTCTTAATCTATATTTTTTTGAATATTTACTAACAGTAGGTTTATATTCTTTAATTTTTATTAAAAATATTTTTGGTAAAAGTTTAATTTTAAAAAAATATACTTTTTCTCCTCCAAATTTAGAAGGTTTTTTATAAAGTTCACCTTTCTGTATAAGATTTTCAATTGCTTTTGAAATATCCTTAGGTTCTGGATTTTCTTTTTGGACAATTACATCCATCAAAATAGGTTTCTTATCTACTTTGGCAGTTTTTATATGTTTAACTTTCTCAAGCAGCTTCTTTTCTATATTTTGAGATAATTTATCATTCTTAAATGCTCTATTAGTATCTTCTGTAATTAAATCTTTAAGTAAATTTTTTATCTTTTCATTTGAAGGTTTATTTTTATCTATAATTTCTATTCTTATCTCACCATTTTCAAAATCTACAACCTTTTTTATTTTATAGTTATTTGAATACTCTACCCATTTTGTTTTAGTAGAAATTTCTGTATCTTCCCAATATTTTGATATTTCTTTTTTATAATTTTCAAATTCTTCATTGACAATTTTTTTGTATTCTTCAAACTCTTTCATTATCTGTTCATAATATGCTTTATAATCTCTAATCTCTTTATTTTCATATTCTTGAAATTCTTTCATATAATTTTGAAATTTTTCTTCTTTTCCATAAGAATAAATAGATATCAGTAATAAAAGTAAAAAGATTAAAATCTTCATTTTTCCCTCCTGATTAAAAACTTATCTACCTTTTATTTAGATATAGAAATGTAATAAATTTTTTATTAAATATTTCTTTAATTAAGCCGAAAAATATTAGTACTATGAGAAATATAAAATTCATTTCAATTATAATTATAACTTTATTTTTAGTATTTGCTTTGAATATTTTTGAAAATAAGTTTGAAAAATTGATAGACAAACTTTATCCAGATAATACTATTATTTCTGTTTATGTTGAAGAAGAAGGAGGATAAACCTCCCTCTTAATTTATTCTGAAACTTCAGTTTTTATATTTGATGAATTGTAATTTGATTGATAAGAAGGAATCCATCCATCCCAAGCTTTAGCTCTTGGAGTATCATATTCAGGCCATACTTTTTGATCATCTCTCCAGTTTGATTTTTCATCAAATTTTTCTTTTCCTCTTCTTGCTATAAAATCATCTGCAATTCTTGAAAGTTCTTCTTTATTTAATACCCAGCTTTTTCTTGTATAAGAAGAAAGATCATATACATCTGTATGAATAATACAATCTGTAGGGCATGCTTGAGTACAAAGACCACAGAACATACATTTAGATAAATCCATATCAAAAACATCTAAAACTTTTAAACCATGATGAGGATGATCTTCAGGTACATCTAATTTTTTAGCTTTAATTGTAAAAAGTTCTGGTACAGGGCATGCTGCTTGGCAGAATTTACAAGCAATACATCTTGTTTCACCTACTTCAGGTGGTTTTATTTTTAACTTTTTCACCCAGCTATTAAAATCTTCTGATTCAGTACCATCTACATTTCTAAGACCATGAACTCCTCTAAACCTAATTGTAGGAGTGGTAACTTCATATGGAAAATCAACAGTAATAGTTTTTCTAAATAAATGCTTTATAGTAGTTTTTAAACCTTTCATAAAATCTAAAAAGAATAGTTTTTCTACTAAACTTTGAGGTTTTATATTTCTATTTAAACCTACTTTTTTTATACCCATTTTTTAACCTCCTTATCTATCTGTTTCACCAACAACAGGATCTATTGTTGATAAAAGTGTAATAGCATCTGCAATTGGTCTTCCTATAATTGCTTTTGTAAATACTTGTAAGTTATAAAAT
The DNA here is from genome assembly GCF_003688665.1 of Hydrogenothermus marinus. NCBI lineage: Bacteria > Pseudomonadati > Aquificota > Aquificia > Aquificales > Hydrogenothermaceae > Hydrogenothermus > Hydrogenothermus marinus. The sequence goes on along the minus strand of NZ_REFO01000017.1, from coordinate 24,190 downwards.
GCTCCAGATCTTATTCTTACTCTATGTGGCTTAATAGCTGCCTTTTTATTGAATATATAAAATCCAAGTTCTCCTCTTGGATTATCTGTAGAAGCATAAACTTCACCTGCAGGAAGTTTTAAACCTCTTCCATCTATTGAAAGCTTTAATTTTTTTGGATCTTCTGGTTCTAAAAAGTAAGGGTCATCAGGAGTAAATTCATTTCTTAATTTATCAATACATTGTCTTATTATTTTTGCACTTTGCCTCATTTCTTCCATTCTTACAAGATATCTATCATAACTATCTCCTACTTCGCCAATAGGAATATCAAAATCAACTTCTCCATACATATCATATTCATCTATTTTTCTAATATCATAAGGTACTCCTGAAGCTCTTGCTACAGCACCTGTAAGACCGTAGTCATATACATCTTCTTCTGTAATAATACAAACATCTTTATTTCTTTTTAGCCAAATTCTATTTCTTGTAAGTAGATTTTCATAATCATCTACCCTTTCTTCAAAATCTTTTAAGAAATGTTCTATAGCTTCTAATGCACCTGCTGGTAAATCTGCAAAAACTCCACCTATTCTAAAATAATTTATTGTAAATCTTGCTCCTGTTATACCTTCTAAAATATCCATTATTTTTTCTCTTTCTCTAAAAGTATAAAGGAACATAGTTAAAGCACCAAGATCAAGTGCATAAGTACCAAGCCAAAGTAAATGAGAATTTATTCTGGAAAGCTCAGCCATCATAGTTCTAATCCATTTTGCCTTAGGAGGTACCTTTTCATGAATTCCAAGTAGTTTTTCTGCTGCTACAACATAAGCATGATTTTCATTTATAGCAGCTATATAATCCATTCTGTCTGTATAAGGTATAAATTGTTGATATCCAATATTTTCAGCTATCTTTTCAACCCCTCTATGAAGCTGGCCAATGATAATATCACATTGCCTTACATATTCTCCATCAAGATCAAATAAAAACCATATTGTTCCGTGAGTTCCTGGATGTAATGGTCCCCAGTTTAAAACTATTTGAGATTTTTTTTCTGGCATTCTTGCTTTTTGAGTTTCTTCTAAATCTTCTAAAGTAGGAAGTGCAGTATGCATTCTTGAATAGTTAAAAAGTCCTTCTAAATTTTCACCTCTTTCTTTTTCATTTAAAGAAGGAAGTTCAACATCTTCATATCCTCTTATAGGAAAATCCTTTCTTAAAGGATGATATGGATAACTTTCCCACATAAACATTCTTACAAGATTTTCATGGCCTTCAAATTTAATACCAAACATATCCCAAGCTTCTCTTTCTGCCCATTTAGCTCCTGACCATAAAGTTGTCAAAGTAGGAAGAGATTCATCTGTAGCCCAGCTTTTTACTATTATTCTTTCTTTATGTTCAGGAGAATAAAGTATTACTACTCCTTGAAACCTTGGATCTTCTTTTTCTCCATGATCTATTATTGTAAGGTCTATAAACATTTTAAAAGAATAATCAGGACTTTCCTTTAAAAATTTTAAAAATTCAATAAGATTTTCCTTAGGAACTTCTACTGAAACATATCCATTAGAGTTATTAACCTGTACAAAATTAAATTTTTCTTTTAAACCATTTGCTTTTTCTTCAGTTATCCAAGACATACTATACTCCACCTACATATATTTAATCAAACATTGTTATAAATTTTATATATTTTACTACAATTTATCAATATTGCTTTAAAAAAAGAATCAGATATTTTTAGTTGTTTTTATTATAAAAACTAAATATATTTAATTATAGTTAGTATATTTTTTGGTATTAAAATGATAGAAGATATAAAAAAAATAAAAATATATGGTGGAATAGGCCAATTATTGATTGTTTTTTCAATTTTTATTTTTCCTATATTAAAATTTTTATTTAAATTTCCTATATTAAAATTTTTATTTAAATTTATATCTGATATTTTTGGATATAATTTATTAATTTATAATTTAATAGGCCAAAAATTGCTTTTTTTAATATTTATTATCGGGAATATTTTAGTAATCTATGCAGTAAAAATTTTAACTGATGTTATTTGTCAAAAATCAGTATTCAAAAAATTCCTAATTTCTTATCTGGCTTTTATCCTATCATTAATTATTGCATTAATTTTATTATTTGTATTTTTAGTTTTAGGTTTAGGTTCAGCATTATCTGACCAAGTACTTTATGGAATGAATAAAATATTAACAACGATGTTATTTCTTAGTTTCATTATTTTCTTAATTTCATTTTATTTTTATAGAAGATCTTTATTAATTATATTTCAATTAACCAATCAAAACTTATTTAAAATAGCAGGAAATTTATATTTATTAGGAGGCGTTTTTTTGTTTATTACTATAATTGGAGAACTTTTGTTAATTGAGTTAGACAAAGACGTATCTTTGAATAAATTTTTATATTTAACATCTTTTTCTGGACTTTTTCTAATATTATTGGGTTTATTTTTACCAGTTTTTGGATTTTTTAGGATAAAGGAAGTTTATAACCCTAATCTCTCTTGATGATATAATTTTTTATTAACTTTATTGAAAATTCCTAAATAATTATATATATTATCATAACCAAATCAAACATTGTTTTATTTTTCAGGAGGTTTAAATGGCTGTAGCAGAGAAAACTATTATAAATGATATAAATAAATTAAGAAAAGAAAAAAATGCAGTAATATTAGCTCATTATTATCAAAGAGGAGAAATACAAGATATAGCAGATTTTATTGGAGATAGTTTAGAACTTGCAAGAAAAGCTCAACAAACAGATGCAGATATTATAGTATTTGCAGGTGTTAGATTTATGGCTGAAACTGCCAAAATATTAAATCCAGGAAAGAAGGTTTTACATCCAAACCCTGAAAGTGGTTGTCCTATGGCAGATATGGCAACATATAAAGGGGTTTTAGAGCTAAAAAAACAGCATCCAGATGCAGCAGTAGTATCTTATGTTAATACAAATGTTGATGTAAAAGCAGTATCAGATATTATAGTAACTTCAAGAAATGCAGTTAAAGTTGTTAGATCTTTAAAAGAAGATAAAATTATTTTTGTTCCGGATCAGTTTCTTGGTTCTTATATAGCGAAACAAATTCCAGAAAAAGAGTTTATTTTATGGAAAGGTTTTTGCCCTCCTCATTTCAATTTAACTCCAGATCAACTTTTAGAATTAAAAGAAAAATATAAAGATGCAAAAATAGCTGTTCATCCTGAATGTAATACAGAGACAGTAAAAATTGCAGATTTTGTTGGAAGTACTTCTCAGATTATAGAGTTTGCAACTACTTGCGATTCAGAAAATGTAATAATAGGAACTGAAGTTGGTTTAAAACATCAGCTTGAAAAAATAAATCCAAACAAAAATTATATATTTCCTGTAAATGCAGATTATTGTGGAACAGTTCATTGTTGTGATATGAAGAAAAATACCTTGGACAAAATTAAAGAAGTTCTTGAAAATGAAAATAATGAAATTATTTTAGATGAAGAATTAATGGAAAAAGCAAGAAAACCTCTTGAAAGAATGCTAAATATTGTGTAAGGAAACAATCTTCTTTATTTAAGTTATGGTTGATTATAAAGATATATTAGAAAGTATTGAGTTTCCTGTTGTTGTAATATCTAAAGATAAAAAAATACATTATATTAACTCTTCAGCAAAAGAGTTAAAGATATTTTTAGGATTTCCAAAATTTTTTGAACTTATAACATATCCTTTATCATTAAAATTAGTAAAAGAAGGATTTTCTGTAAAAGGAATATTGAAAGAGATAAATAATAGTAAATATATGTTAGATATTTCTACCATATCAGGTACTGATTTAAAAACAATTTTAATAAAAGATGTTACAAGATTTTTAGAACTTGAAGAAAAAATAAAAAGAGAAGGTTCTATTGTTACAGTTTCAAAATTACTTTATGAAATTTTTCATGAAATGAAAGGTCCAGTTGGAGGAATAAAAGCTTTCGCGCAGCTTTTAAAAGAAGATCCTTTAGACAAAGAGCTTATAGATGATATTTTAGAACAAACAGATAGATTAGAAAATATAATAAATGAAATAACATTTTTATCTAAGGATTTAATTTTAAATAAAAAACCTATAAATATACATCAAATAATAAGAAAAACTGTAAATCTATTTAGAAAGCAATATAAAGATATTGAATTTAAAGAAATATTTGATCCAAGTTTACCAAATATAGCTGTAGATAAAGAGCTTTTAGTTAGAGTTTTAACAAATATAATAAGAAATGCTATAGAAGCTATAAACTTTAAAGGGTGGGTAGAGATTAGGACAGGAATTTCTTGGGATAAAGTTTACTCTCCTAAGGGAGATAAAATTTCTATTCAGATTAAAGATAGTGGTAAAGGGGTACCTAAGGAATTAGAAGATAAACTATTTTATCCATTAATATCAACTAAAAAAAATGGAATGGGACTTGGCCTTTCAATTTCTTATAAGATAATAAAGCAACATAATGGTATATTAAAATATATAGGGAATTCAACTTTTGAAATACTTCTTCCTATAAAGGATAAATAAATGAAAGCTTTAGTTTTTGACGATGAAAAATCTATCTTAAAAGCAATGAAAAAATTACTTGAAAAAGAAAATGTAGAAGTAAAACTGTATGATTCTGCAAAAAAAGCATTAAATATAATTAAAGAAGAATCTCCTGATATTGTGTTTTTAGATATTTCATTTAAAGACAGTAATGGATTAGAAGTTTTAAAGCAGATCTCCAAATTAGAAGAAAAACCTTATGTAGTAATGATTTCTGGGTATGATGAGTACAATTATCTAATTGAAGCTATGAAATTTGGAGCTTATGACTACATACCTAAACCCTTTGATGTAGCAAAAATAAAAGAAATAATTAATGATATTAAAAAAAGTATTAACAAAAAATCAGAAAATGTTAATGCAAAGTCAGAGATTGTAGGAAAAAGTCCTGCTATGACACAAGTTTTTAAATTGGTAGGTAGAGCCGCTATAACAGATGAGCCAGTTTTGATAACAGGAGAAAGTGGAACAGGAAAAGAAGTAATAGCAAATCTTATACATAAATTTAGTAATAGATCTAAAAATCAGTTTGTAGCTATAAATTGTGCAGCTATTCCAGAAGATTTAATAGAAAGTGAGCTTTTCGGATATGAAAAAGGAGCATTCACAGGTGCAAATACTAAAAAAGAAGGAAAATTTTTGTTGGCTGATAAAGGTAGCATATTCTTAGATGAAATAAGTGAACTTCCATATAATGCTCAAGGAAAACTTTTAAGAGTTTTACAAGAAAAAGATGTTTCTCCTATAGGTTCAAATAAAACTTATAAAGTTGATATTAAGGTTATTGCAGCAACAAATAAAGATTTAAAAAAACTTGTTGAAGAAGGAAAGTTTAGAGAGGATTTATATTACAGATTATCTGTTTTTGAAATATATATTCCTCCTTTAAGAGAAAGAAAAGAAGATATACCTGAACTTATAAATCTTTTTACAAAACAAGCTCTAAAAGCCTATAATCTAAAAGATGGAGGGTTTACAAAAGAAGCAATAAATATGTTAACAAATTACAGTTTCCCAGGAAATGTTAGACAGTTAAAAAATATTGTTAATAGAATGATATCTTTATATAGAGAAAGACCAATAACTCCAGAACTTTTACCTGCTGAGATAAAAGGGAATATAGAAAAAGATAAATGGTTAAAATTTTTAAAAGAAGAAATTAATGACCTTTTTATTTTAAATAAATCAGAAAATGTTTATAATAATATTGTGAACAAAGTAGAAAAATTATTAATTGAAGAAGCTTTAAACTTAACAAATAACAATATTTCTAAAGCAAGTAAACTGCTTGGAATACATAGGAACACAATACATAAAAAAATTAAAGAGTTAGGTATAGATAAAAAATGAAAAAAATTTTAATAATCTTTCAGATTTTAGCTGTTGTTATCTTTTTAAACAGTTGTGCAACTAAAAAACCGAGTCAAGAAGAAGCAAAAAAAACGGCTCAATACTACTTTAAAGTTGGTGTCTCATACTTGAATAGTGGTAATACTGCAGAAGCTATATATAATCTTAATAAAGCTTATACCTTAGATAATAAAAATCCAGAAATACTTAATGCACTTGGGATAGCATATTCAAAAGTAGGAGAATTAGATAAAGCTCAGCAATATTTTTTAGAAGCTATAAAAGTAGCTCCTCAAAAAGGAGAAAGCTATCTAAATTTAGGAGTTTTATTAGCAGAAAAAAAAGATTATGGTTCAGCTTTAAAATATCTCAAAAAAGTAGCAGAAAATCCAAACTATAAAAGCCAAGAAAAGGTTTATTATAATATGGCCCTTGTAGATAAAGCTATTGGGAATATAAAAGAATATGAAGAAAATCTAAAAAAAGCTATTGCTTATAATAATTCCTTTCTTCCTGCATATTTAGAGTTAGGAAATTACTATATAGCTACTGAAAATTATGAAAAAGCTCAAAGCTTATATGAAAAGGCTATCTCAATAGGTTTAGGTACTCCTGAAATTTATTATAGTTTAGCTTATTTATACTACAAAAAAGAAAAATATGAGTTAGCAAAAAAGTATCTTAAAACAGCTTTAATTTTAACCCAATCAAATCCTGTCCAAGAAAAGAGAATAAAAGAACTGCTTTCAAAAGTTGAAGAAAAATTAAACCAGCAAACAAAAATAAAGAAAACTGCTTTAAAAAAAGAAGAAAAACCAACAAAACAGAAAGAATATCCAAAAATAATTATTTATCCTAATGTGAAAAAAGGAAGTGAATATAGCTATATTCCAAGAGAACCAATAATAAGAGAAAAGAAAAAAGAAGAGAATAAAACTCCACCATCTAATTTATATACAAAAAAGACAGAACCAAAAAAAGAAAAAAGTTTTTCAATTAAATTTTTTATCAACTTAGGAACATTTTCTTTAGAAAAAAATGCTAAAAAACTACATGCAAAATTAAAACTTTATGGATATGATTCAAAAATTGAAAAAATTAAAGTAGATGGTAAAATATACTACATTGTTTATATTGGATATTTTGATAGCTATTTAAAAGCTTCTAGATTTTATAAAAAAAATTTAAAACCTGCAGGATTTATAGGAATAATAAAATTTAAAAGGATAGAAGATGAAAAAAGTTGATTTATCTATTGTTATTCCGGTCTATAATGAGGAAGAAAATTTACCTATTTTGTATGAAAAACTAAAATCAGTTTTAGATAAACTTGGAAAAAGTTATGAAATAATCTTTGTTAATGATGGAAGTACTGACAAATCTTGGGAAATAATAAAACAACTGTCAGAAAAAGATCCTACTGTAGTAGGAGTAAATTTTAGAAGAAACTATGGGCAAACAGCAGCTATGTCTGCAGGATTTGATATTGCAAGAGGGGATATAATAATAACAATGGATGCAGATCTTCAAAATGATCCTGAAGATATACCAAAACTTCTTGAAAAGGTAAATGAAGGATATGATATTGTAAGTGGATGGAGAAAAAATAGAAAAGATGCATTTATAAGTAGGACCCTTCCTTCAAGAATAGCCAATTGGCTTATTTCTAAGGTTACAGGAGTTCATTTACATGATTATGGATGTTCTCTGAAAGCATATAAAGCAGACATTGCAAAAAAATTAGATTATTATGGAGAAATGCATAGATTTTTACCTGCTCTTGCAAAGCCTTATGGAGCAAAAATAACAGAAATTGTTGTAAAGCATCATCCAAGGCTTTATGGAAAATCAAAATATGGAATATCAAGAACATTTAAAGTTATATTAGACCTATTTTTAGTTAAATTTCTTCTTGATTATAGGACAAAACCTCTTAGAGTTTTTGGTGGAACAGGTTTAGTTTTATTTTTTATTGGATTTTTCTCCCTTTTATATCTTGTATCTTTAAAACTTTTTCTAGGACACGATATTGGGAATCGTCCTCTTTTAATATTTGGAACTCTCCTTGTTTTATCAGGAATTCAGCTTATATCAACAGGTATTGTTGCTGAGCTAATTACAAGAACTTATTATGAATCTCAAAATAAAAGACCTTACTTTATAAAGGAAGTAGTTAGGAAACAAGATTGAAAAATAAGCTAAAAATTTTTGAACTACTTGTTTCTGTTTTTATATCTGTTGGGTTTATATATCTTTTTTATAAAGTTATAGGATTTAATAAATTTATTAAATTTTTTTCTCAAATAGATTTTGTTCATTTTCTAATTGCTTTTTTATTATATCTGTTAAGCTATATTACAAGAACTATTAGATGGATTTTAGTTTTAAAAATTAAAGATTTCCTGAAACTTTTTAAAATTACAGTTTACAATACAGTTTTTAATATATTTTTACCTTTTAGGACTGGAGAATTTTCTTTTTTTTATATGATGAAAAAGGAAAATATTAATTTTTCTGAAAGTATTATTCCATTTTTAACAGTTAGACTTTTTGATGGTTTCTCATTATTGATTTTTTTCTTTATTTCTTTTCTTATTTTTAAAGAATATAGTATTGCTTTATCAATTTTTACACTTATTGTTTCACCTTTTTTAATAGCATTATTTTTCAAGATTATAAGTATTATAAAACTAAAGAAATTAGAAAAGTTTAAATCTGTTAATATTAATTTAACTTTTATTTTTAAGCTTTATATACTTTCTATTTTTACTTTATTTTTTAAATTTTTATCTTTTTACTTTATATTGCCAAAAAATATAAAATTATCTCTTAGTGAGCTTTTTTTTGCATCTTCAGCAGGAGATTTAACAACTGTTTTACCTATACATGGATTAGCAGGTATAGGTACTTATGAAGGCGGATTTGCCGGTGTACTACTACTTATAGGTATAGATAAAGAGCTGGCTTTATTATCTTCTGTTTTTGTTCATATCTTTATACTTTTTTCTTCTTTTTTACTTTCCTTAATATGCTTTTTGTTTTTAAGAAAATAATTATTTGTTAAATATTTGATTAAGCTTTTCTTTTACTATTTTAGCTGTAATATCTGCTATATAATCTTTTAAATCTTGTTTTAAAGTATTTGTTATTTCTTCTTCTATTTTTCCTAAAATTTTTCCTTTAACTTCAGCTCTTATTTCCTCTTTTAAATTTTCTAATTCTTTATTTAATCTTTCAACAAAATCTTTTTGAATATTTTCTGTTATCTGTTTTATATCTGGGTCTTCTTTTATCAAAGAAACTAGTTTATCAACAGCTAATTTTATAACTTGTTCTTTTATTTCTTCTTTATTCAAAGAAAAACTGATTATATCAGAGTTTATAGGAACATTTGAACTTATAGTTTCTTTTGGTTTTTCTGTAATTGGCTTTTCTTTTTCTATATTATTTTTACTATTCACTTCTTCTATTTCTGGTATTTCTAAAGATGGCGATAAATCTTGATTATTAATCTCAAGGTTATTTTCTACACTCTCTGTAATAGGTGTTTCTATGTTAGAAAAATCCTCCATAGTCATATCTGAAAACATATCTTCAAATCCTGGTATTTCCTCTTTTTTCGAATTTTGTATATCAAGATTATTACCTTCTTGATTATATAAGCTTTCAATATCTTCTGGAGAAGAAAATAAAGCAGTATTATCTATTTGTTCTTGAAAATTTTCATTAATTTCTATTGGTGAAGATAAATCTTTATATTCAGTATTACCTTCAAAATTTGATATTTCATCTAAAATTTCTTTTATTAATTTATCTAAATCCTTAGTCTTTTCATAAAAAGATATATTTTCAGCTTCTATTTCTTTCTTTTTTATTGGATTTTCTTCAGAATATAAAACTTTAAACTCTTTTCCTTTTAATTTTTCCTTAGACAATAAGAATTTTAAATCATCTATAGCAAAATCTCCTGCTGATGCATCATAAATAATTATAGATGGTTTTAAGTTTTCTATATCTTTTAAAAGAGAAATACTATCTACATATGCTTGTATATATGCTTCCCCAATAGAATTAATTAATTTATTTTGTAAATTTTCATCAAATGTTATTAAAGCTATCTTCATAATTTCTGCTCCTTAATAAACTTTTATTTTTATTTTCGGTTTATAAATTAATATATAAAATCCAAAACATAAAAACAATATTTGTTGTTTTCAGTTTTAAATTTATGTTAATATTTATTTAAAATAACATTAAATTAATGGAAGAATAATTATGAAAAGATTAGCTTTAAGCTCTATTTTAACCATTCCTTTAATGGCAAATGCAGAAGTTTTCAAAATTGAAAAAATCCAAGCATCAGAAAAAATGCCAACTACTTCAGTAGAACAAAAGAAAACAGAAAGCCAAGAGATAAAATTAACAAAACAGGTAGATTTAGGAGAAATATTATCCCAGTTATATCCTGAAATTAGCCATATAAGAAAAGCAGGAACTGCAAATGATATAGTTTTAAGAGGTTTTGGAAGAGATAATATAAATGTTTTAATAGATGGAGAAAAGATATATGGTGCCTGTCCTAATAGAATGGATCCTCCTATTTTTCATGTTTCCACTTTAAATGTTGAAAAGGTAATAATAAAGGAGGGACCTTTTGATGTTGAAAATCAAGGTTCTATGGCAGGTTTAGTTAATGTAGAAACAAAAGATCCTAAAAAAGGTATTCATGGAGAAATTGGAGGCACAATTGGTTCATTTCAATACAAGCAAGGATATATTTCTGCAGAAGGTGGAAACAATTTTATAAAAGCTCTTGTTGGATACCAAAAAAGATATTCAAAACCTTATAAAACAGGAGAAGGTAAAAAAATAACAGAGTATAAACATCCAAATTCTATTAATGATTATAAGGATTCAGAGAAAAACCATAAAGCATTTGATATAGATAATGTATGGACAAAATTTGTAATTACACCAGATAAAGAAAATATCTTTAAATTAGGTTTTAATTATGATGATGCGAAAGATGTTTTATATCCTTATCTTTTAATGGATGCAGTTTATGATAGAACATATAGATATTCTATAGATTATAAAAATAAATCTTTAGATTTAATATCAAAAATATATTACAACAAAGTTAAACATGATATGCAAGATAGATGGAGAAAATCATCTATCTCTTGGACAGATGGAACAAAATCTACCAGAGGATATATGATGAGAACCTATGCAAAATCTCATGTAAAAGGTTTTAAAATAGAAAAAAATTTTAAAGTTGAGTTTGCAAAAATAAAAACAGGAATAGATGGATTTATTAGAAACTGGAAAGCAGATAATGAGCTAATGACTCTTGATAATAAAGGTATGATACCTGATGTAGATATAAAAAATATTGGTTTATTTTTAAAAGCAGATAAAAAAATAGATAAAAATATTTTTAGCTTTGGATTAAGATTTGATAATACAAAATCAGAGGCTGATAAAAATGCTTTTGGAACTGCTAATAAAAATTTATATAGTCAGTATTATGATTCTTATCTATACTCAAAAACTGATAATTATTTATCAGGATTTATACTAAGTAAGCATTATTTTGCAAAAAAATCATATATATATGCAGGCTTTGGCCATACAGTTAGAGTACCTGATCCTGAAGAAAGATATATTGCATTAAAAAGACCAATGAATAAACCAGATTGGGTAGGAAACCCTAATTTAAAACCTGTAAAAAATAATGAGTTTGATACTGGTATAAAGTATAAAAAAGCTAATTTTATTATTTCTGCAAATGGATTTTATAGTAAGCTAAATGATTATATCTATATCACAAAAATAACTTCAAAAGATGGTACTAAAAATGCAATGAGTTATAAAAATATAGGAGCTACATTTTATGGTGGAGATTTTAATATAAAAGCTTTATTTCCATATTATTTAACATTTGATTTTGGTGGAGCATATCAAAGAGGAAAGAAAGATAATGGAACAGATAAAGATATAGCAGAAATACCACCATTGAAATTAAGGACTGCTTTATCTTATGATGATTTAATAAAGTATGTACAGATTGAAATGATTCATTCATTTAAACAAAATAAAGTAGATAGTACCTTAAAAGAAAGCGAAACATCATCTTATACTGTATTTAATTTTAAAGCAGGTTATAAAACTAAAAATTTCTTTGTAGGATTTGGAATAGATAATATATTTGACAAGTTCTATTATACTCATCTTTCATACTTAAGAAATCCGTTTAGCAGTGGCATGAAAACAGCAGAACCGGGAAGATTTATATATCTTACATTATCTGCTAAAATGTAATTATGGCTATTATAGTTATACCTGCAAGAGAAGGTTCTACAAGACTTAAAAATAAGATGCTTCTTGATATAAATGGCAAACCTTTAATAAGATGGACTGTAGAAAACTGCCTTAAATTAAAAAATGTAAAAGTGGCTGTCGCAACTGACAGCCACAAAATAAAAAAAGTATTAGAAGATTTACCTATACAAATCTATATAACCCCTTCAGATTTAAAAAGTGGAACTGACAGAATAGCTTACATATCAAAAAATTTAAACGAAGAAAAAATAATAAATGTGCAAGGTGATGAACCTTTATTAGATATAAATGATATAAAAAAAGTGATAGATGCTTTAGATTATTCTGATGTTTCATCTCTTTACTATCCTATAGAAAAAGAGGAAGATTATTTAAATCCAAATGCTGTAAAAGTAGTAATGGATAAAGAAAGTTATGCCCTTTACTTTTCAAGAAGTCCAATTCCTTTTGGAAGAGATATAAGCTTTACTGAATTAAAAGAAAAAAAACTTGTAAATAAGCATATAGGTATTTATGGCTATAGAAAAAAGGCTTTACTTGATTTTGCTTATAATTTTAAACATTCTCCTTTAGAAGAAGTAGAAAAATTAGAACAATTAAGATTTTTACATTATGGAATAAAGATAAAAATGGAAAAAGCATCTAAGGAATGCGTAGGTGTTGATACAGAAGAAGACTATAAGAAAGTAAAAAATTACCTTAAATAAAGATTTCAACAGATAAATCTATTTCTTCAAGTATGCTTGCTACTTTTAAAGCTTCTTCAAAATCACCTTCAAAAACAACAGCTTTTCCTTTAGTATGAACTTCCATTGTATATTTCTCAGCAGTTAGATAATCACAGCCAAGAGCTTTCATAAGCTGTTCTATAACTTCATCAAATGTATGCCAATCATCATCATATAAAACTACTTTTGCAGGTATATCTAAATCAGTCTTATCTTTCTCTAAAACTTCTGTTTCAAAACCTATCCCCATTTATTGACCTCTTAGATATAGTTTTTTATTTAAAATATAATCTTCTACTTCTTTAAGGACAAGATATTTTATACTTTTTTTCTGTTTAATTCTACTTCTAATTTCAGTAGAAGAAATATCTAATCTTCTACAATCAAAATAGTATATGCCAACTTCTGAAGTATTTAATTTTTCAGATCTAAAAACCTTAACAAAAGGAAAATTTTCTTCTAAATAATCAATTAAATTAAAAAAGTTATCTTTACCTCTTCCTACAACTATAAAATTTGTAATTTTTAATAAATCTTCAGGCTGTTTCCATAAATGAAAACTTAAAAAAGCATCTGTACCAACTATAAAATAAGGATTATATCCTAATATATTTTTAAAATGTTTTATAGTATCTATAGTATAAGATTTTCCACCTTTTTTTATTTCAAACTCAGAAATTTCAAAATATGGATTATCTTTAATAGATAGCCTTAACATATTAAGTCTATCTTCTGCAGAAGCTCTTACTTTCTTTTTTAAAGGAGATATATATGCAGGAATAAAAATTATTTTCTCAAAGTCATAATATTCCCTAATATCTTCAGCAATTCTTAAATGGCCTATATGAACTGGATCAAAGCTTCCACCATAAAGAGCAATCATTAAAATATGATAACAAAAAAAGCTCCCAAAATGGGAGCTTATTATTATTTTTCTTTTTTACCTTCATCTATAGGAACAGCAGGTGCCATACAAAGAGTTTCAGCTCTTTTTCTTTCAATCATAAAGTATAGAACTGGAACAACAACAAGAGTAATCAATGTAGAAGCTACTGTACCAAATATTAAAGATATTGCAAGTCCATTAAAGATAGGATCAAAGATAATAACAAAAGCACCAACTACAATTGCTGCAGCAGTTAATAAAATAGGTCTTGTTCTTACTATTCCTGCTTCAAGAAGAGCCTCCTCAACAGAATAACCTTCTTTTAATTTATCTTCTGCAAACTGAACAAGTAGTATAGAGTTTCTAAGAATAATACCTGCCAAGGCAATAAATCCAATCATAGAAGTTGCTGTAAAAAATGCTCCCATTAACCAGTGTCCTGGGATTATTCCAACAAGAGTAAATAATATTGGAGACATTATTACTGCAGGCATTTTAAAGGATCCAAACCAACCAACAAGTAATATATATAAAGCAACAATTGCTACTGCAAAAGCTATACCCATATCTCTAAATGTTTCATAAGTAACTTGCCATTCTCCATCCCATTTTAAGTAATATTTATCTGTAAATTCAGGCTGTTTTGTTAATAAAAGTTGTAGATGGTCTCCATCTGGAGTTTTTATGCTTTTCATTTTATCCCATAAATCTATTATTGGATAAACAGGACTACCAACACTGTCATTAACATTAGCAACTACATAAACTACAGCTTGTAAATTTTTTCTATATATCTCTTTATGAGTTAATCCTTTTTCAACTTCTACTAATGCTGATAAAGGAACTGCACCCTTCTTAGTTGGTATTTTCATAGCAAGTAAATTTTCTAAAGAGTTTTTATATTTAGGATCAAAGGATAATATTATCTGTTCAGCTTCTATACTATTTCCATCATAAATTAATCCTGCATTATATCCAGATAGAGCAACCCTTACTGTTTTTATTATCATATCATCATTTATTCCATATCTATATGCAATATCTCTCTTTATTTTTAAAATATACTGTTTTCTTGGAATATTGGAGTATATACCTACATCAATTACACCTTTTGTATTTTCAAATATTTTCTTAACTTTCTCTGCAATTTTTAACTGATTTTGATAATCAGGACCATATATCTCTGCAACTATTGGTGAAAGTACTGGAGGACCTGGAGGAGGCTCTACTACTGCAACAAATTTAGCTCCATTTTCTTTTGCTATTTTTTCAATATCTCCTCTAATTCTTTCAGCAATTTCATGGGACTGCTGTTTTCTTTTATATTTATTCACAAGATTTATCTTAATCATTGCATAATAAGGAGCTTTTCTAAAGTAATAATGTCTTACTAAACCATTAAAATCAAAAGGTGCAGGAACTCCTACATAACTAACATAGTTTTCAACTTCATTAATATTTTTTATGTAATCTGTAATCTTTTTAGTAACTTTATATGTCTCTTCAAGAGGAGTATTTTCTGGCATATCAAGGACAACAAATAGATCACTTTTATTATCATAAGGAAGCATTTTTACAAGTACCGCTCTTTTTACAAGAAGTCCAATAGAACCAAGTAATAAAATAGCTAAAAATCCTATAAATACCCATCTTTTTATTCTACTTCTAAAAAGAGGAATATATATCTTTTCAAAAAGCACAGCTAAAAATCCTGCAGTTTTTTCTTCTTCTTTTTCTAAAGCTTCAGGAGATTCATGTTCTTTATCATGCTTTAGCCATTTTAATGCAAGGTATGGAGTTAATATAAATGCGAGGACCATTGAGAAAAACATTGCAACAGATGCATTTATTGGAATAGGCCTCATATATGGTCCCATTAATCCTGATACAAAAGCCATTGGAAGAAGAGCTATGATAACTGCAAATGTTGCAAGTATTGTAGGATTACCAACTTCATCTGTAGCAACTACTGCTGCTTGTTCCATAGGAAGTTTTCTCATAGAAAACCATCTATGTATATTTTCAAGAACAACTATAGAGTTATCTACTAAAATACCTATTGAGAATATAAGTGCAAAAAGAGTAACTCTATTTAGAGAATATCCATACATTTCACTTAAAAATAATGCTATTGCAAGGGTAACAGGAATTGTAATTGCAACTATTAAACTTTCTCTAAATCCTAAGGTTACTGCAATAAGTAAAACAATAGAAAATGTAGCTATTAAAAGGTGTTCTATAAGCTCATTTGCTTTTTCAGTAGCTGTTTCTCCATAATTTCTTGTTATTTTTACTTTTACATCATCTGGGATGATAGTTCCTTCCATAAGTTTGAGTTTTTCTTCAATGGCATGAGCTACTGTAACTGCATTACTGCCTGTTCTTTTGGCAATAGCTATAGTTACTGCATTGTAAAGTTTATTTTTATCTTTACCTGAAGCTTGTCCAAAACCAAATTTTACATAATTAGTCGGTTTTCCTTCGCCTTCAAAAATCTTAGCTACATCCTTTAAATAAACAGGTTTATTTTTATAAACACCTACTACAACATTTTTTACATCGGTTATAGATTTAAATAATTTACCAGCTCTTACATGGTATCTATAGTTATTCTTTTCTATGTCTCCAGCTGGTAATGCATTATTCTGTAATTGTAGCATCTGTATAACTTGAGGAAGCATTATATGGTAAGTATTTAATTTTTCAGGATCAAACCATATATTTATAGTTTTAGGTTTTGATCCTATTATAGTTGTTTCAGAAATATTTTCTAATTGTTTTAGTTGATCTTCAACAACAGATGCTATTTTTCTTATTTGATAAGAACTTAATTTATCACTATATAAAGTGATTGCCATTATCGGAACATCATCTATAGATTTAGGTTGAACTATAGGGTCCATAGCCCCTTTTGGCATTTTATAATAATTAGACATAAGTTTACTATATAGTTTTACTAAACTATCTTCTGGATTCGCTCCAACTTTGAATCTAACAGTAACAACTCCAAATCCTTCTCCTGCATATGAATATACATACTCAACACCAGGAATTTCCCACATTATCTTTTCAAGAGGTTTTATAACCTTTTTATTAACCTCTTCTGCTTCAACTCCAGGATATGGAGCTGTAATATCTATCATAGGAACAACGATTTGAGGTTCCTCATCTCTTGGAGTAGTTAATATTGCAAATAAACCAAGTAACAAAGATGCAAGTACTAATAATGGTGTTAAAGGTGATTTTATAAAAGCTTTTGCTATCTTACCAGCAAGCCCAAGTTTATATTCTTTATTCATTTTCTCCTCCATCTAAAAGCTTACTCTACAACCATCGCAAGCTTTATCTACATCTGAAACAACTATTTTTTGTCCTTCTGTAATTCCAGATTTAACTTCTATTTTTCCATTATATTCTTCACCTAAGTCAACTGGTGTTAAATGTAATATTCCATTTTTATCTACTATAAAAACTGCAGTAGTATCATTTAATCTAGATATTGCAGTTTTAGGAATAAGAATTTTTTCATCTTTTTTAACATTTATATAGCTATATCCATAAAGTCCAACACCCATATCATCAGGAATATCTACTTTTATTGAAAAACTATTATTCATAGGATTTACATTACTATTTTTTTCTATAACTTTTCCTTTAAAGCTTTTTCTTAAAGGTTCAATATATATTGATAGAGTATCTCCTTTTTTAACATTGTTTATATATTTAGCATCAATGAAAGACTGAAATTCTATATCTTTATTTCCTATTATAAATATAGGCATACCAGGAGATGCCATACTACCTGTATCTATCATTTTCTTAACTATATAACCATTAAACGGAGCTCTTATATAGCCATATCCTTCCATAATTTCTATCTGTTTTAATTTTGCTTGAAGTTGTTTTTCTTTTGCCTCTAACTGTTTTAATTTCGCATTTACTTGATCAACCTGAGCTTGAGCTCCTTTTAGTTTCATTTCAATCTCATCTACTTTTTGTTTAGGAATAGCATTTTCTTCATAAAGATTTTTTAATCTTTTATATGTAATTTGCATAAAATGAAGTTGAGCTTCAGCTGCTTTTTTACCTGCAAGAGCTTCTTCTTTACCTGCTTTTAACTCTTTTAATGCAGCAAGTAGTTCTTGTTTTTGAGCTTTTATATCTGATGTATCAATTACTGCAAGAAGTTGTCCTTTTTTTACATAATCTCCTTCCTTTACATATTCTTTAAGTATTTTTCCCATAATTTTAGTGGCAACATTTGCAGTTTCTTTAGAAGTAGTATATCCATCTATTTTGTATCTTTCACTTACAGGTTGTTTATTTATTTCTATTACCTTAAGTCCTGATACAACCTTTGGAGATTCTTCTGCATATCCTGGTTGTATTCTATTAGAGAAAAAGCCTCCAAGCCATAATATAAACAAAGCTATAGGTAATATAAAAAATAATGTAAATTTAATTACGCCTTTCATTTTCTCCTCCGTTTTATTGATTTATTAATCCAGATTCATAATTTAGATTTAATCTTTCAATTTCACATTCATAAGTGGCTTTAGAAAGATCAAATTTGATTTTATCTCTCATTGTTTGAGTATCTATTAAATCAAGCATAGATACCATTTGGTTTTGGAAATTTTTTTCTGTTGTTCTTAAAACTTCTTCTGCATATTTTAGGTTTTCTTTTTGAGTTAAATATTTATTATATTTTGTTTGAAAATTATTATAAGCTTGATAAACCTTAAATTTTATGTATTCCTCAAAACCTTTAATCTGATTCTTATAATGATAATACTGTTCTTTTGATGCCTTGTATTGATTAAATCTTTGGAACCCATTAAAAATATTCCAATTTAAGCCAATTCCAGCTCCCCACCATTTACCATCTGGATCAATAGGTGAGTCTTTAGAATCCATTTCATAAAAAGCAAAAGCTCCAACTGTTGGTAAGAAATCTGCTTTCGTAATATTAATCATATTTTTTGCTATGTTTAATTTCTTTTTAAAAGAAAGCAAATCTTTTCTTTTTGCCAAAGCAATATTTTGATAATAAGAAACATCTTTATTTAGTTTTTCACATTTTAAGTTTCCTTCTACATCTATATCCTCAGGTTTTGTTTTTGTATCTCCCATAGCAAGCAGTAATGCTTTTTTAGCTGTAAGATAGTTAGCTTTGGCTTCAGCTATTTTATCTTCCATATTTAACATATAAATTTTTGCTCTTAAAACATCTGCATATACAATAAGTCCTTCCTTTTGCATTTTTTTCGCAATTTCATAATGTTTTTTTGCTGTTTTATAAGCCTCTTTTGCAAGTTTAATACCTTCTTTTGCAAGTAAAGCACCTTTATAAGCTTTAATTACATTAAATTCTGTTTCTTCTTTTTTTCTTTCAAGCTGATATTTAGAAGCTATATAATCATCTTTTCTTATTTTTATTGCAGTAGATATTTTTCCACCGGTATATATAGGAACTTGAAGTTGTAGTTTAGTTTGCCAATTATTTACTTCTGGATAAGATGGATTTGGAAAGTTAACACCTGGGAAAGAATTAAAACCTGTCATATCTACAAATTTAGCAGATTCATTTAAATCTAATCTTTTTTGATTTAAAGTATTCATCATTGCATAGCCAGGATTATTTGTTCTGAAAAAATTTAAAGATAAATCTATCTTAGGCCATCTCATTCCTTTAGATGCTTTATATTGAAAACTTTTAGATTTTACTAATTTTTCTTCTGCTTTTATTTGGAAGTTGTTTTTTAAAGCTTCATTTATAGCTTCTTCTAAAGAAATAATTTTTGCATTTGCAAAACTTGTAATAATAAATATACTAAACACAGCAAGCCAGTTTTTTCTCATTTGATATTCCCTCACTAAAGAAATTTCTTATTAGAATATTCAAAAATTATTATAATATTATATTCTAATATTATCTAATTTTCAAGTTATTGATATTTTCACTATAACAATATATCTTTCTGTATATTTGTGCAATAATAAAAAAGGTAATAAAATTAAAAAATAACAAACTTTTTTAAAGGAATAATATGAAAAAAGGCAAGGTTTCAGGAAAAAAAGAACTAATTGAGATAATAAAAAAAAGAGGAACTATACCTTTTAGTGAATTTATGGATATTACCCTTTATTATCCAGAACTTGGATACTATACATCTGATAAATCAAAAATAGGTGGAAAAGGGGACTTTTTTACTGCATCGGAGCTTGATCCAGTTTTTGGACAGCTTTTAGCAAAACAGTTTGTAGAAATTTACGAAAAACTAAATACAAAAAAATTTAAAATTGTAGAAATAGGAGCAGGGAAAGGATACCTTGCTTACGATATTTTATCTACTTTAAAAAATGAATATCCAAAAGTTTTTGAGAATATAACATATGTTATTATTGAAAAATCCCCTTATCATATAAAAATTCAAAAAGAACTTTTAAAAGATTTTGAAAATATAGACTGGAAACAAGATATTATTGATTTTAAAGATAATGAAATAGAAGGGATAGTATTTTCAAATGAGCTTTTTGATGCTTTTCCGGTTGAACTAATAAAAAAGAAAAACGGAAAAATTTATCAAATATTTGTAAAAATAGACGAAGAAAACAATCTTTATGAAATAGAAAAAGAAGCAACTGAAGAAATACTAAGATATTTAAAAGAGTTAAATATAAATATTCCTGAAGGAATGACAACAGAAATAAATCTTGGAGCTAAAGATTATATAATCAAAATAGGAAAAAAACTAAAAAGAGGATATGTAATAACAATAGATTATGGATATCCATCTGCAGAGCTTTATAAACCTTATAGAATGAAAGGAAGTTTATTATGCTACTATCAGCATAAATATTCAGAAAATTATTGGGAAAATATTGGCCTTCAAGATATTACTTCCCATGTAAATTTTTCAGCATTAAGCTATTACGGGAAATTAGAAGGGCTTGAAACAGTTGGCTTTACAGATCAAGCTCATTTTTTAACAAATCTTGGACTTATGGAAATTTTTGAAAAACTTCAAGAAATTGGAGATTATAAAGCTTACGAAAGAATGAATAGATTAAAAACCTTAGTATTACCTAAGGGTATGGGTGAAAAATTCAAAATATTAGTACAAGCTAAAAATGTAAAAGATACTAATATAAAAGGACTTGATATAATTCCACCTCAAACAGATAGATATAAACTTTAACTTGCAGTTAAAAAAAATTAGTTTTATACTTATAAGTATACCTTTATCTTAAAGGGGAGAATAATCATGGAAATTATAAAAAAATTAACTTTATGTTCTTCTGCTCATTGTTGCCCAGATATAGAAATAATCAAAAATGAGAAAGGCGAATCTGAAGTAATCTTAAAAGAAAATGACGATAAAATAGTTTTAAACAAACATGCTTGGAATTTACTTGTTAAACTTATAAAAGAAGGTGAATTAAAGGAGCTTTAATTCTTGAACTTTGATTTTGAAAATTTACAGCAAATTATTAAGGAAGAAAGGGAAAAACAAAATTTATCTTTAGAAGATATTAGTAAAAAAATAAAAGTTCCATTATATGTACTAAAAGAATTAGAAACAGATCCTTCATTTTTTAATAAAAATTATCCATATAGTTTTTATGTTGTAAGAGAAATATTAAATTTATTAAAAATTGAAGATTTAGATTTTAACTTGGCAGAAGAAGAAGAAAAAAAACAGAATAAACAATTAAAAAAAGAAAATGGTAGTTTTCTTTCCAATTTAAAAAATAAAATAATCTCAATGTTTAAACTTCTATTTTTATCTTTTAGTTTGTTTACATTTTTCTTTTTAAACTATAGTTTCCAAAAGCAAAAAGAAGAGAAAAAAGAAATACCCCTAATAGAATATAATGAAAAAATTAATAAAGATTTTTCTATAAATCAAAAAAAGTTAGAAAATATTCATAAACTACAATTAATAGCTAAAAAAGATATATGGTTAAGTGCTATAGTAGATGGAAAACAACATATTTTTAATTTGAAAAAAAATAATAAACTTGATATTTCTTTTAAAGAAAAGATATATTTTGAAACAATAGGAAATGCAGATGGGCTTATTATTAAAGTAAATAATAAAAATATTAAATTGACAGAAAATGATATTATTCATAACATTTTTGTAGATAAATCAGGTATATTTAAAAATGGATATAATCTTCTAAAGGAAAATAGTTGATACCACCAAAGGAAGAGATAGAAAAAGCTATTTCTGAAGTTAAAAAATATGTAGACCAAAGAATAAAAGAGTTTAAAAATCTAAAAAGCAAAAATCTTACTACTTTTAACTTTAGACCTTTCTTAGATATTGAGCCTTATCAAGCAGATATATTTTCAGAGGCTTGTTTTTGCATTTTAACTGCTAATTCTTCTGCTGCTATGGGAATAAAAATTCAAAAGTCTATAGGAATAAAAGGTTTTAAAAATTTAGACTTAAAAGATCTTTATGAGAAAATCAGAGAACATGGACATAGATTTGCCATGCAAAGAGCAGAAAGAATTGTAAAGCTTAGAGAAAAAGAAAATTTCCTTTTAGATATAGCAAAAGAAAAAGATGGTAAAAAAGCAAGAGAGAAATTAGTAAAAGAAATATATGGATATGGATATAAAGAGGCAAGCCATTTTTTAAGGAATATAGGTTTTGATGATGTTGCAATAATAGATAGACATATATCAAGATTTTTATTTGAAAAAGGTCTTGTAAAGCCAAGGAAAACTATTACAAAAAAAGTTTATCTTGAATGTGAAGAAGCTTTAGAAAAGATAGCCAAAGATTTTAAATTGACCCAAGCAGAATTAGATCTTTATATCTTTTATATAAAAACAAAAAAAGTTTTAAAATAATGGAAAATAAAGAGATAGAAATACTAATAAAACTTTGCAACCAAAATGGTATAAATTTTTCAGAAAAGCAAATAGAACTTTTTGACAAATATCTGTCTATGTATATGAAATGGAATAAAGTTTATAACCTATCTTCCATTAGAAAAAAAGAAGAAGTAGTTAAAAAACATTTTTTTGATAGTTTAACACTTGTCAAACTTTTTGAAATAAAAAACATAGATATTACAAATAAAACAATAGCAGATTTTGGCACAGGTGGTGGTTTTCCGGGAGTACCTTTAAAAATTTATTATCAAGACAAGATAGAACTTTATCTCATAGATTCTATACAAAAAAAATGTATATTTCTTGAAATGCTTAGAAAAGAGTTAAATTTAAAATATAATGTAATATGTGATAGAGCTGAAAATATAAAAGAAAAGTTTAATATTGTTGTAAGTAGAGCTACAGGAGAAACTTTTGAAGTTTTAAAAATAGGTAAAAATTTATTAAAAAATAAAGGCTATTTAATAATAATGAAAGGACAAAAAATAGAAGAAGAAGTTAAACCTTTTACTATAGAAATAGAATTTAAGAATTACCCTTCAAGAAAATTTATAGTAATAGAAAAACATGAAAGAAAGACTAAATAAATTTATTGCATCTACAGGATATTGTTCAAGAAGAAAAGCCGATATTCTAATAAAAGAAGGAAAAGTCAAAGTTAATGGTCAAAAAGTATCAGAACTTGGTATAAAAATAGACCCAAGCAAAGATAAAGTAGAAGTAGAAGGAAAAATTTTAAAACCTATTTCTAAAAAAGTATATTATAAACTTTATAAACCAAGAGGATATCTAACTGCCTTAGGTAAAGATAAATTTGGTAGAAAAACTTTAACAGATCTTTTTAAAGAAATAAATTTTAAAGAAAAAGTATTTCCAGTAGGAAGATTAGATTTAGATTCGGAAGGACTTTTAATTCTAACAAACGATGGAGAATTTGCATACAAATTAATGCATCCATCTTTCAAAATTCCCAAAAAATATATATTAAAAGTTGAAGGCAGAATAAATGCTAAAGATTTCAATAAAATAAAAAAAGGAACCAAACTAGAAGACACTTTTTTAAAACCAGATTCAGTGAAAATTTTAAAAAAAGATGAAAAAAGTACTACAGTAGAAATAGAAATACATAGTGGCCAAAAAAGAATTCTTAGAAGATTTTTTAAGAAATTTGGATATCCTGTAAAAAGATTATTGAGAATCCAAATTGGAAATATAAAATTAGGTGATCTAAAAGAAAAAGAAATAAAAATAATAGGGGAAGAAGAGATTCTAAAATTAAAGAGAAGGTTAAGGAAATAACCCTGGCAGCGACCAACTTTCCCGACCGCTCTCGCGGCCAGTATCATAGGCGCAGGGGAGCTTAACTGCCGGGTTCGGAATGGGACCGG
>NZ_REFO01000016.1 GCF_003688665.1 Hydrogenothermus marinus | reverse complement strand
TGTTTCTTTTACTCTAATATCTAATTCTACTCCTGATTTTGCTATATCTTCCATTATTTTAATACTATCAAATCCTTTGTCTGCTATAAAGGAATAAACTTTAATTAGGGTATATATCATCAAAACTAAATCCTGTTCCATCTGCTATAAGATAAGAAACTTTTTTCTTTATCTTTTTTATTATGATTATTGCTGTTTTGTGTATTATTTTTTGTAATAAACTTTTTGGCAAAGTCTTTACCCTATAATGATATACAGATAATGATGGTAATTTCTGTATTATATCTTTTGTTTCTTCTAATACTTCTCTATATGAATATCCTTTTAGAATTTGGTATAGAAATAATGATATAATTAAATAGTCTGGATATTCTTTTGGTCTTCCTTTCCCTTTTTTCTCTTTTTTGCTTTTTTCTCTTAGTATTGATTTAGTTATTTTGATTATTTTTTTGAATTTCAATCTAGTTCTTCTTATTTTTATTCCCCCCCCTACTTTTAGTTTTTACCTTATTTTACATCTGACTCTATATTTTTAGAACACTTTTAAAAATAACTTGACAAATAAAAATGAATGTAATAATATATTTATCCTGCTGTTGGGCGGTTAGCTCAGTTGGCCAGAGCACCTCCCTTACAAGGAGGGGGTCAGAGGTTCGAATCCTCTACCGCCCATTAAAATGGAGCCGTAGTTCAGCTGGCCCAGAACGCTGGCCTGTCACGCCAGAGGTCGCGGGTTCGAATCCCGTCGGCTCCGCCATTAATTTATAGGTTAACTTTATGGGAAAAAGAATAAAGAAAGAATATATAGTTCATAATGTAGAAGTTGCTTTTCAAATTTTATTCTTCTTATCTAAGCATTCTAAATCAACTTTTGAAGAAATACAAAAAGGTATAAATATATCAACTTATCAACTTCAAAAAATCATAAACATTCTTTTAAATAGAGGTTATATAGATTTTAACAAAGAAGAAAAAGTATATTCCTTAGGTATCAAAAATTTTGAAGTTGGTTATTCTTATTTATCTAATGTTGAAATTAGAAAATTAGCTAAACCTTATTTACAATACTTAGGTGAAACAATAAAAGAAAATGTATATCTTGCTGTTAGAAGTGGATGGGAAATTGTTTATATAGATGCTTACGAAGTAGATAGACCAGTCATTGTTAAATCAAGGGTCGGTAGACTTTTACCAATGTATGCTTCAGCATCTGGAAAAGTACATCTTGCATATATGGAACAGCATGAGCTGGAAGAATTTTTTAACAATATCAAACTTTTACCATATACTGATAAAACAATAACAGATAAAGAAAAATTACTGGAACATGTAAAGCTTGTTAGACAACAAGGATTTGCAATTGATGATGAAGAATGGGAAAAAGAAGTTAGGTGCTTATCTGTACCTGTTTTTGATTATAAAAAAGAAGTTGCCGCAGCTATAACATTATCTGGACCATCTTTTAGAATAACTAATGATAATTTAATGAATATTAAAAATCTGTTTATAGAAAAATCTAAAGAACTTTCAGAGAGATTAGGATATACAGAAGAATGGGAAGTAATATTATAAATTACCTTATAGACCTTGTAAAAATACCTTCAGTAATAGGCAATGAAAAAGATATTGCCGATTATACTGAAAAATTTTTAGAAAATTATTATCCAGCTGATAATATTATCAGATATAACAATTCTCTAATAGCTTTTGACAATATTGATTCTTCAAAAAAAACTATTGCTTTAATTGGACATCTTGATACAGTACCTGGAATTAATGAATATACAGGTCAGATAAAAGATGGAAGGTTATATGGTCTTGGTGCCAGTGATATGAAAGGTGGCCTTGCTGTAATGATGGGTCTTATAGAAGAGTTTCATAATAAAGAAAAGAAATATAATACAATTTATGTTTTTTATGAAAAAGAAGAAGGTCCTTATGAGGAAAATGGACTTCAACCTCTTTTAGATAATTATGATATTATCCAAAAAGCAGATTTAGCTTTTGCTTTAGAACCTACAGATAACAAAATCCAAGTTGGATGTCTTGGGACTATACATGCTTCTATTATTTTTGAAGGGAAAAGAGCCCATTCAGCTCGCCCTTGGCAAGGTGAAAATGCAATTCATAAAGCTGCAAATTTTCTAAAAAGACTAGCAGATTTTGGATATAAAGAATATAAGATAGACGGTTTAAAGTATATAGAGGTAATGAATGCAACTATGGTTGATTTCTCAGGAGGAAGAAATATTATTCCAGATAAATTTATAATAAATGTTAATTATAGATTTTCTCCTACTAAAACCATAGAAGACGCTAAAAAGGATATTTTAAACATAGTAAATAATGAAGCTAAAGTAGAATTTACTGATTTATCACCTTCCGGTAAGGTTTGTTTAAATAACCCTATACTTTCAGAAATGATTTCTAAAAATAATCTTGAAGTAGAAGCAAAGCAAGCTTGGACAGATGTAGCAAGACTTTCTTTATATAATATAGATGCTGTTAATTTTGGCCCTGGTAATACAGATCAGGCTCATAAAAAAAATGAATATATAGAGCTTAAAAACTTAGAAAAAAATTTCCAAATATTTAAAGATTTTTTAACTGTTAAACAGTAAAGTTAAATAAGTCTTTTAAGTTTTAAAAAAGCTTTATTCTGATTGACTTTTAGTCTGTATTCTTCTAATATTAATTTAGTGATAATATAGAATAGGGAGGAATTTTTTATGGCTTTTGAAGATTATCAGATAAAAGAAGGATTATACTATACAAAGGATCATTTATGGGTAAAAATTGAAGGATCAGATGATGCTACAGTTGGGATTACAGACTATGGACAACATCAACTTGGAGATGTTGTTTATGTAGAACTACCAGAGATAAATAAAGAAGTAGAGGCAGGAGAAAAGGTTGCTTCTGTAGAATCTGTAAAAGCAGCAGTAGATATTTTTTCTCCTTTGACAGGACAGATTATATCTATAAATGAAGATTTAAAAGATGAACCTGATTTAATAAATACTGATCCCTATGGTGATGGTTGGGTTTTTGAAATAAAAATGAGCGACCCATCTGAAGTAGAAGATTTAATGACAGCTACAGATTATAAAGTTTATTTACAAGAAATAGAGGAAGAAGAGGAATAAATTGAAATACTTTTTAATAAATGCTTATGGAAAAGATAAAGTAGGAATTGTTGCTTCTGTATCTAAGATTTTATACGAACTTGGATTTAATCTTGAAGATTCTACTATGTCAAGACTTGGTGGGGAATTTACTATAATGCTTCTTGTGGAAACAGATAAAAACTATACAGAAGAAGATATAAAGAAAGCTTTTGAAAATATAGAAAAAGATTTAGGGCTAAATATATATGTAAAAGAGATATTACCTGAAGATTATAAAAAAGAAAAATCTGAAAATGAAGTTTATAGAATAATAGTTTATGGTGCAGATAAACCTGGAATTGTTTATAAAGTAGCTAAGCTATTAGCAGATAAAGGTATTAATATAATAGATATGACTACTGAAAAAAGTGGTGATCTTTATGTTTTAATAACTGAAGTTGAACTACCAGAAAATCTATCATTTGAAGAGTTTCAGAAGGATATAGAAAATCTAAAAGAAGATATCAATGTAGATGTTTCTTGTGAAAAAATAGAGGTTATAGAACTTTGAAAGGAAAAAAGCTTGAAATATTAAGATATCCAGATGAAAGATTAAAAAAAATTTCTAAACCTGTTGAAGATTTTGGAAAAGATTTTAAAGAGTTTATAGATGATCTACTATATACAATGTATAACTCTCCTTCCAGTGTTGGGATTGCTGCACCTCAAGTCAATAAACATATAAGAACAGTTATTATAGATGCTTCAAATTATAAACATAAAAAAAATAAGTTAAATCATGGGCTTATGATTTTATCAAATCCAAGAATAATAGCCCATGATGGAGAATTAATAATAAGAGAAGGATGTTTAAGCGTTCCAGATTATACAGGAAATGTAAAAAGATATAACTGGATAAAAGTAGAAGCAGAAGATATTAATGGAAATACAATAGAGTTTGACACGGAAGGTTTTGAAGCTGTTGTAATTCAGCATGAAATGGATCATTTAGATGGAAAACTTTTTATAGATAGAATATTATCACCAAAAGATTTATTTAAAAGAAAAGTTTATAAAAAATAATTGAAAGAAAGATTAGATAAATTTTTACAGAAAAATAAATTAACTGAAAGTAGAGAAAAGGCTTTAGAGCTTATAAAAGCTGGTTTTGTAGAAGTAAATGGAAAAATTATAAAAAAACCTTCTTTTAAAGTATCAAATGAAGATAAAATTCTACTAAAAAAGAAATTCCCTTATGTATCACGAGCAGGGTTAAAACTTGAAAGGGCTATTAATTCTTTTAATTTAGATGTAAAAGACAAAGTTTGCTTAGATATTGGGGCATCTACAGGAGGATTTACAGACTGTCTTTTAAAACATGGAGCAAAAAAAGTTTATGCAGTAGACGTTGGTAAAGATCAACTTCATAAAAGTTTAAAAGAAAATCCTATGGTTATATCTTATGAAAAATTAGATGCAAGGAATATTACAGATAAACATATTCCTGAAAAAGTAGATATTTTAGTAAGTGATGTTTCTTTTATTTCTATATTGAAAATCATACCTCACATAAAAAAATTTTTAAAAGAAGATTTTGAAGGTGTTATTTTAATAAAACCACAATTTGAGCTTTCACCAAAAGAAGTTAAAAATGGCATTGTAAAGGATAAAAACTTGCATATTAAAGCTATTGAAAATATAATATCTTCTCTTAATAAAGAAGGTATTGTTGTGAAAGATTTAGAATATTCATATCCATTTGGAACAGATGGTAATATTGAGTTCTTAGCTTTTATAAGCTATCAAAATAATTCCATTAATCAAGAAAAAATTTATGAGATTGTAGAAAAAGCACACAAAAAATATAAAGAGGAAAAAAATGGAAGTACTTGATTATAATAAATTAAAAATTTTCAAAGCAGTAGCAGATTTAAAAAGTTTTTCAAAAGCAGCTGAATTTCTATTTTTAAGTCAACCTACTGTTACTCTTCAGATAAAAAAGATAGAAAATCATTTAAATGTAACTTTATTTGAAAGAACAAAAGAAGGTATTAAATTAACACCTGAAGGAAAGATTCTATATAAGCATGCTACAAAAATATTAGAAGATTACTCGGTATTAGAAGAAGATATTTATTCCTTAGGAAAAAAACTTGATACAAGTCTTATAATAGGAGCAAGTACAACTGTAGGAGAATATTTCCTACCACCTTTAATGGCAAAATTTTTAAAAAATAAAGAAAACTTAAATATAAATCTTTTCATAGGTAACTCAAAAGAAGTAGAAGAAGGTATTTTATCTAAAAGATTTTATATAGCTTTTGTTGAAGATGAGATAATATCTAACAAGCTTAATACTATAGATATTTATGAAGATGAGATTATATTTTTAGCTTCAGAAAAGGCTGATATACCAGCTTATATAGATAAAAAAGATGTTAAATATTATAAATTTGTTTTTAGGGAAAAAGGCTCAGGAACAAGAAATATTGTAGAAAAACATCTAAGAAATAAAAATATTAAGATATATCCAGAAATAGAAATGGGAAGTAGTAAAGCAATTGTAAATTTTGTTGCAAATTCAGATTACATAGGCTTTGCTTCTAAATTGATTGCAAAAGATTATCTAAAAAATAAAGTTTTAAGAAAAATACAGATTGATAATATAAATATTCATAGAAAATTTACATGTATTACACAAAAAAATATAAGACTTCCTTCTGCTGAAAGAGAGTTTTTAAATTTTGTTTTAAATAACTCCACTCTTTAATATATCATGTAAATGGACTATTCCAATTGGTTTATTATTTTCAACTACTGGCATTACTGTAATATTGTATTTTTCCATTTCTTCTAAAACTTCAAGTACATATTTGTCTTTTTCTACCTTTTTCGGATTTTTAGTCATTGCTTCTTCTGTTAGGCTGTTATCAATACTTCCACCTTTTTTAATAAATCTTCTTAAATCTCCATCTGTAATTATTCCTGTTAAATTTTTATTTTTATCTACAATTATAGCTGCTCCAAATCCCTTTTCTGACATTACTACAACAGTTTCTTTTAAAGGAGTTTCCGGATTTACAATAGGAAGTTCATCTTCTTTATGCATTATTTCTTGAACCTTCATAAGTTTTTTGCCAAGGGAACCACCAGGATGAAACTTTGCAAAATCTTCTTTTGTAAACCCTTTTAAGGTTAAAAGAGTTACTGCTATTGCATCTCCTAAAGCAAGGGTTGCTGTTGAAGATGAAGTTGGAGCAAGATTTAAAGGACAAGCTTCTTTCCCTACATTTAAAAAAAGATGAATATCTGCCTCTTTTGCTAATGTAGAAGATTTATTATTTGTAATTGCTATTACTTTATTTCCCCATCTTTTTATAGTTGGTATAATTGCAAGAAGTTCTGGTGTTTCTCCACTATTTGATATAGCAATTACTATATCCTCTTTTGAAATCATTCCTAAATCACCATGAATAGCCTCTGCTGGATGTAGGAAAAAAGATGGAGTTCCTGTAGATGCTAAAGTAGCTGCTATCTTCTTTCCTACAAGTCCAGATTTTCCCATTCCTGTAATTATAACTTTTCCTTTTGTATTTAGAATCAGTTTTATAGCTTTTTCAAAATCTTCATTTATACTTGTAGCTAATGATTTTAAAGCTTTTGTTTCTTCTTTTATAACTTGTAATGCTATATTTTTTATTTTATCCATTTACTTCCTCAAGCATCTCATTTTTTATACTACAACCATTACAACCACCACAAGCAGATTTTTTTCCTATTCCTAATTTATCAAGTTCATCAAAAGAATAACTTTCTTCAATTCCTGTTTCATTTTCAAAATATATCTTTTCTTTTATAAAATCATAATTTTTGACTGTATATTTTTTTCCATTTATCTCAACAATACTTCCAATTTCTGGTAAATCTTTTCTTATTGAATAGTTTTCTTTTTCAAAAGCTAAACAGCACATTAATCTTCCGCAAACTCCAGTAAACTTAGTAGGTGTAGGTGGTAAATTTTGTTCTTCTAACATCTCAACATTTACTGTTTGAAATTTGTCCATAAATAAGCTACAACAACATTCATTCCCACATATCCCTATAGCACCACCTATCTGAACACCATCTCTTACACCTACTTGTCTCATTTCTATTCTTCTTTTTAATCTTTTTGCAAGTTGTTTAACAAGTTCTCTAAAATCAACTCTTCCATCTGACGTGTAATAAAAAATAATTTTATTTTTATCTAAGGGAATATATGCTTTCAATAAATTCATTTTTAAACCAAGTTCTGATGCTAATTCTTTACATATTTCTAAAGCTTTTTCTGCTTCTTCTTCATTTTTATCAAAAGTTATTACATCTTCTGTAGTAGCTTTTCTTAAAAATTTATAATTAGAAGATTCTTCAGATGGTATACTATTTCCAAGTACTAAAACAAGTTCTTGGCCTTTTTCAGTCTCTAATGTGATAAATTCTCCTTTTTTAACATTTAAAGGTACATTATCTACTTCACTAAATTTATGGGTATCCAAAAATCTTATTCTAACTGTTTTTATATTATCCATTATTACGCTCCTGTTTTAAGATTAAAATAAAAAGCCTCAAATGCTAAATTTTTCTTTACACCTTTTTCTACTGCTTTTCTTAATTTATTTAATTCTTTTATAAAGTTATCATAAAAGGAAACAGTTATTTCTCCTTTTAACATAGATTTATGTACAAATATACTTAATAATTCTAATATATTATATATGTTTTCTATTTCTAATTTTTCTATATTTTCTACTAATGTTATTATCCCTTCTGGATGTATCTGTTTTATTTTTACAATTAAGTTGTATAAATCTACTGCATATTTATAAATATATTCATTATTAATTATTGAATTGGCTATGCATAGATTTCCATCTGATATTAAGGCTATTTTTTTAGCTTTTTCTTCTTCCATTCCTTTTAAAACTAATATATCAAAAATCTCTTTCTTAGAAAGAGTTTTAAATCTTACTTTTAAAGTTCTTGATATTATTGTAGGTAAAAGGTTATTTTGATTTTCAGCTATTAATATTATCATTGTATTATCAGGCGGTTCTTCAAGAGTTTTCAATAAAGCATTCATTGCCTGTATGTTCATTTTGTCAGCATCATCTATTATTACTACTTTACCTTTTTCAGATTTTAGTTTAAAAAATTCTGAAATCTGTCTAACCTGGTCTATTTTTATCTCTTTTGAATTTTCTGGGATAATTATTTTTAAATCAGGATGGGATGGTAAGTCTTTATTCTCGTAAATATTTTGAATTGTATTATTTACAAGCTTACAGCTTTTACATTCATTACAGCCAAAACCATAACCTTTTTCACATAAAAAAGTTCTTGCAGTTTGTAAAGCTATTAGTTTTTTCCCTATACATTTTTTCCCTTCAAATAAAAGGGAATAAGACTTATAACCTTTATCTAAAATTCTTCTTATTAATCTTTTCTCTTCTTCATGTCCTATTACTTTAACCATTTCTCTTTATCTGATTTACTAAATCTTCAAATTTATCTTTAACAGTAGCTTTAAAACTTTCAAGGAATTTTTGAGAATAAACTACAACATAAACCTTAGTACTATTATTATCTACACTTTCAAGTTTAACCCATATTCTTCTATGAACTGTATAAAATGCTAATATTATCCCTAAAACAACTATAGCTGTTCCAAGCCATATAAGATTTACACCAGGCATTTTTGTTATCTGAAGTCCTGAAAAATATCTTGGTTTAAACTCTTCTATCATTAAAAGATATTTATATCCATTTTTATATCCAAACTGATTAAATGCGGGAATTGCAATATCTGGATTAGCTAATATTGGTAAATTAAATTTTTTTCCATTTCTTTCTACTTGAACAACTATTACAGGGTCATAAATATCTTGATTTATAAGCATTGGATTTTTATAGTTTAATGTTTGATTTATTACTTTTAGTTTTTCTCCATTTACTTCTATATAAGGTTTTCCATAAAAATATTCAATTCTTTTAGCTGATGAAAATAATACAACTGATTTTGCTTCTAAATCTTTCATAATTTTTTGAAGTTTTTCTTTTTCTTTATCTGTTTTTGCATTTTGAAGAGCTTTATCTGTTTCATTTATAGCTTTCATAAGATTAAGCATTTTTTCATAATCTATTACTATTATCTTTGCATACTTAATATCTCCTGTTTTTCCATAAGATGCTTGGAATATTCTGTATCCTCCATAATCTGTAGGATTATTAACTTGAGTAATAGCTTCCTTTTTTAATTTACCATCTTGGAATATCTGAATTTTACTATTAAAAGATTTTATTGAATTTTTAAATTTTTTACTATCATAATAATCAAGCCAAAACTCTTTTACTTTTATAGTAAATGGTAGCTGTACTACTTCATTTCCTGCTTGTAAAGAACCTGGTCTAAATTTGAAAAAAAAGTCTGCAGACTCACCTTCAGGAATTTCTATCTGTCCTCTTATCCCATATTGAGCTCCCATAAATGCCCCAACAAGGAAAACAATAATTCCTATATGGGTAATAAGCATTCCTAATCTTGAAAATCTTCCTTTTTCTGCAAATAAGTAAATCTCTCTTTTATTTCCTTCTTTTTTATCTTCTACTTTTTCTATTTTTTTGAAACCTAAACTATGTATTAATTGAACAACATAATTAAAAGCAACCTCTATTGAAGCTGGTATTAGAAACTCAAATTTATTTCTTGATTTTAAATCTTTTTCATTTAATTTTTTATGTACTTTCCCATAAGCTTGCATAAATATTTTTGGAAATCTATCTATAGTAGCAACAATAACTGAAACTGCAACTAAGAAGATTAAAAGCTGATAATACCAGGAATGAAAAACATTATTAAGCCATGTTTTCCATATTATTTTTGCCCAAAACTCTCCAAAATGCTTAACATAATTAATATATGTATCACCTTGTTTTATATATGTAGAACCAAGAACTGTTAATATTGCAAGAGTAATAAGATAAAAAACCCCTGCTTTTAAACCTGTAAGAAATAAAAAAAGTTTTTTTATTTTATCCACTAAATTCCTCCTGCTTGGAAACTCATAATTTCTTTATATTTATCAATGATAGCTCTTCTAATCTTTTCATTAAAATCATTTGATAAAGGCTGAATTATATCTATATATTTATTAGATGATGTGGCCTTCTTAGGAAATGATATAAAAAGACCACCATGTTTATTTTCTATAATTTTTATACCTTTAATTAAAAGAATATCATCTATTACTATATCTGCAATAGCTCTAACTCTTCCACCAAGTCCAGTTGTATCAAATGGATATATTTTAACTTCTGTTATTTCCATCTTTTTAATTTATTCCTTTTATGCTATTTTCAAGTAGATAATATGTTTGCTACCTCAAACTGTTTTAAATCTGGTTTTTTTATTTTTCCAAAGCTTACATTAAGTGGCTTTGCTAAAATTTCACCTTTTTCTAAAGCTACCATAAAATTTATATTTCCTTTTATATAATGTTCCACTGCAAAAACTCCAAATCTTGATGCAATTAATCTATCGTAAGCTGAAGGAGAACCTCCTCTTTGAATATAACCTAAGACTGAGTATCTTACTTCTCCAAAATTCCCATGTTTAGAAAGTTCTCTTTCAACTAACGGAGCTAATTCTTGAGCTTTTGCTACTCCTTCTGCAAGTATTATTACAAAAAAGTTTTTACCTCTTTTTTTACCTTCTATTATAGTATCTACTATAACATGTAAAGGAAATGGATATTCTGGAATTAAAATAACATCAGCACCAGTTGCAATTCCTGTTTCAAGGGCTATAAAACCACTTTTTCTTCCCATAACTTCAACTATAAAAATTCTTTCATGGGACATTGTTGTATCTTTTATTTTTTCTATTGCTTCAACATTAGTGTTAATACAAGTGTCAAATCCAATTGTATAATCTG
This sequence comes from Hydrogenothermus marinus, assembly GCF_003688665.1. Classification (NCBI taxonomy): domain Bacteria; kingdom Pseudomonadati; phylum Aquificota; class Aquificia; order Aquificales; family Hydrogenothermaceae; genus Hydrogenothermus; species Hydrogenothermus marinus. Next base: position 40,447 of record NZ_REFO01000016.1, on the reverse strand, counting down.
TTCCATAAGTATCATTATCTATTGTTTTTGGAATTCCAATTACTGGAAAGTTAAACTCTTTTACTAAAAGATTTGCTGCTTGAAAACTACCATTTCCACCAATAACAAATAATGCATCTATATTATGCTTTTTTAAATTTTCTATAGCTATTTTTCTATACTCATATTGATAAAATCTATTTTCTCTTGCTGTTAATAAAAAAGTTCCACCTTTATCTAAAAAACCAGAGACAACCCTTGCATCTAAAGGGATAAATTCATTTTCTATTAAGCCTTTTAATCCTCTTTTAAAACCTATTACTTGAATATTGTAATAATTTGCAGTTCTAACAACTGCACGGATAGCAGCGTTAAGACCGGGGGCATCACCCCCGCTTGTAATAATAGCTATCTTTTTCATTATTTTTTAAGCATATAGCAGTAATCGCTATGTTCAGCCATTGTAGGAAGGATAGAACCATCTTTTTTGCTAACATACACTTTTCTAACAACATTACCTATTTTTTCATAGCCTTCTAATATAGCTTCTCCAACATAATATTTTTTGGTTTCACATACGATAACTTTTGAAACATGATTTGAACCTGCTAAATAATCTTTTATTTTTTTCTCAGCTTGTGCTTTTGTTATATCAGCAAAGCTAAAACTTGAAAGAAGAACTGAAACTCCTAATGCTGTTAAAACTTTTTTCATAGCTAAAACCTCCTACGGAATTTGTAATTATCAGTATATCAAAGCAGTTAGGAAATAGTCTACTATTAAAATAAGTACGGAAGAAACTACAACTGCAGTAGTTGTAGATTTTCCAACCCCTTCAGCACCACCTTTTGTAATATATCCAAAATAACAAGAGACTACGGTTAATAGAATACCAAAAACTATAGATTTATATAAACCGCCAAGTATATCGTAAAACTCTGTTAAATCCTTCATTTTAGTAACAAAAAGATAAGGATTTATATGATAAAGCTCTGTAGCTACAAAATATCCTCCTGCTATTCCTGATACTATAGAAAGTATAGTTAATGCTGGTACAACTAAAATAGATGCTATTATCCGAGGTGCTATAAGATACCTAATAGGATTGACAGCTAAAACTTCAAGAGCATCTATTTGTTCAGTAATTCGCATTGTTCCAATATTTGCTGCCATGGCAGAACCAGATCTTGCAGTTATAAGAAGAGAAACAAGAACAGGAGAAAGCTCCCTTGATAAAGAAAGAGAAACTAAAGCTCCTATTAAAAACTCTGCATTAAACTTATGGAAAGTTGGATAAGTTTCAACAACTAAAACCCCACCAGTGAAAAATCCAGTAAGTGCTATAAGTATTGCTGCATCTGCACCAATTTCAGCCATCTGTTTGATAATGTGTCTAAATTTTGGAGGTTTTATAAAAATAAATTTTAATGTTTCTAAAAATAAAAGGGTGGCATTTCCTGTATGCTCTACAAATTTCAATAGAATTTTCATTTTACATATCCACTATTTCATCTTCTTCTAAATTAAATGGTATTTCTTCTTCATTTAAATATTCTAAAGGATTTTCTTTTTGATTAGAAATCTTTGATTTATCTTGGTTAATATTTTTATTTTCAGATTCTTCTATATTTTGATAATAATCTTTTGCAAGATTTTCAAACCTTGTAATATCTTTTATAAATGCAAGTTTTATTGTTCCTGTTGGTCCATTTCTTTGTTTTGCAATTATAATTTCTGCAATTCCTTCTTCTTCTGGAGTTGGGTTCTTTTTGTAATATTCTGGTCTATGGATAAACATAACTAAATCGGCATCTTGTTCTATACTTCCACTTTCTCTTAAATCTGCAAGCTGAGGTCTTTTATCACTTCTAAGTTCTGTTTGTCTTGAAAGCTGGGCAAGAGCTATTACCGGAATATTTAAATCTTTTGCAAGTCCTTTAAGACCTCTTGATATTTCTGCTACTTCTTGTTGTCTACTTTCAACTCTACGGGAAGACCTCATAAGCTGAAGATAATCTATTACAATAAGCTGTATATCTTTTTCCCTTTTTAATTTTCTTGCTTTAGCTCTTAAATCTAAAATAGATAAAGATGCAGTATCATCTATATATATAGGAGCATTTACCATTTTTAAAGCTTTATCTGTTAATTTTTCTAATTCATCTTTTGTTAAAAATCCAGATCTTACTTTTCTTAAAGGTATTCTTGTTTCTTGACATAAAAGTCTCATTGCTATCTGCTGTCTTGACATTTCTAATGAGAAAAATGCAGAAGGTTTTTGTTCAATAACTGAAACGTTATAAAGGATTGAAAGAGCAAATGCTGTTTTTCCCATAGCTGGTCTTGCAGCTATTATGATTAAATCTCCGTTATGGAATCCTGTTGTAAGCCTATCAAGTTCATAAAATCCTGAAGCAAGACCTGTAACTAAGGTTTCTTTTTTAGAAAGTTCATTAATTATATTTAATGTTTCTTTTAGAAGATCTCCTAAGGAATAATACTCAGCTACAGATTTTTCTTCTGAAAGTTTAAATATTCTGTTTTCTGTTTCTTCTATAAGCTCATTTATATCTCTTACTGTTTTAGATTTTATTAAAATATCTTTGGCAATATCTATTAATCCTCTTGCAATAGATTTTTCTTTAAGATTTTGTGCAAGTATTTCTAAAGCACTTTGTGGAGCTGCATCTTGTAATAATAATGTAATATAGTTTTCACCACCAATACTTTCTAACTTTCCTAATTTTTCAAGATGATTTTTAAGAACTATTGGATCTAAAATTTTACCTTCTTCTACTAAATCTAAAATAGCTTCGTAAACAATCTTATTTCTTAGATTGTAAAAATCTTCTGGTTTTAATATATTTATAACTGTATCTACATTACTTGGATCATATAATAAAGCTCCTAATACTGCCCTCTCTGTTTGGTCATCATGAGGTATAGGATAATCTAATAATTTATCCAAATTTTTCTCCACAGGCTTTTTTAGAATTTTAATTATATAATTTTTTCAGAGTTTTTTAAGGATATTATGTTATGACATATTCGTATGCAATTATAAAAATTTGGTATTTAGTTAAAGAGTATATAATAAATTCCATCTAATAAAAACTAAGGCTAATGCCCTATATAAAGCTCTAATAGATTTTGCATAAGCTTTTGTCTTTCTTTGTAGCATAGCTAATTTACTTCTTAAAAACGAATTTAATCCTTCATTCCAATTAGTACAGTTATATTTGCCTTTCTTTCTATTCCTCAAATTTTCATAAACCTTATATCCATCTGTATGATATTCTTTAGCTGTAGGAATTTGATTTAATAATTTCCAAAATGTCTCTTCATCTCTTTTCCCTATTTCAAAATATTTATAGTCTTTGTCAAAAACTACAATCCATATCCACATTTTATCTAATCCTGCTTTGTTAAATTTTTTTTAATTAATATATTTTTTCTTGCTTCAAGCTTCTTAATTGCAAGTTCTCCTGCTGCTCTTATCCAACTTCTAACGGTTTCATAAGGTACTTCTAAAGACCTAGATATTGCTGCTATAGATACTCCATCTGTATATAGTTTAATAGCCATGTCTTTTAATTTTTTTGGATAATGCCTTCTTTCTGGATTTTCTACAAATATTCTTTTACAACTTTTACATAAATATCTTTGTTTTCCTTGATTTGATTTTCCATTTTTTACTACTTTTTCTGAATTACAGTAAACACATCTCATTTTCTTAACCTTTTTTATTTTTATTATACATCAACTCTAAAACTGAATACCCTTTTTTAATCATTGTTGACAGATTTCATATTTGATGATATATTATTAATCCCTTGTAGTTGATGTTCCGGAGTAGCTCAGCAGGCAGAGCAGGCGGCTGTTAACCGCCGGGTCGGGGGTTCGAATCCCTCCTCCGGAGCCATTTCAAAAAAATTCCTAGGAGTGTAAATAAAATGGATTTATCAAAAATTCCTGCTGGAAAAAATCCTCCTGATGATATTTATGTAGTAGTAGAAATTCCCCAAGGAAGTTCTATTAAATATGAAGTAGATAAAGAAAGTGGAGCAGTATTTGTAGATAGATTTTTATTTACTGCAATGTATTATCCTTTTAATTATGGATTTATTCCAAATACTTTAGCAGAAGACGGAGATCCAACTGATGTTTTAGTTATTTCTTCGCAACCAGTAACTCCTGGAAGTGTTATTAGATCAAGACCTATAGGAATGTTAGAAATGGAAGATGAAGAAGGAATAGATACAAAAATAATTGCTGTTCCTGTATCTAAACTTGACCCTTCTTTTGATAATATAAATGAAGTTTCAGATTTACCAGAAGCTATTTTGAATAAAATAAAACATTTCTTTGAACATTATAAAGAACTTGAAAAAGGAAAATGGGTAAAAGTTAGAGACTTCAAATCTTCAAAAATTGCTAAAGAAGATATCAAAAAAGCTATAGAAAATTTAAAAAATAATTCTTGACATATTTAAAAGAATAAGATATATTATTCTCCTCTTTTGTTCGGAGTGTAGCTCAGGTGGCAGAGCACGTGCCTTGGGAGCACGGGGTCGCAGGTTCAAGTCCTGCCACTCCGACTTAATTTTTTGGGCCCGTAGCTCAGCTGGATAGAGCAACGGACTTCTAATCCGTAGGTCGCAGGTTCGAATCCTGCCGGGCCCACCATTGAGTTGAAAAGTATCGCGGGGTGGAGCAGGCTGGTAGCTCGCCGGGCTCATAACCCGGAGGTCGAGGGTTCAAATCCCTCCCCCGCAACCAAAAAAATTTCCAAAAATCAAATTAACTTAAATCACTCTAAAATTTTCATCTTTTACTTAGGATATTAGCCAATCATAAGTAGGATAAATAATAATTCTTACGATAAATGTTTAATTTTTATAAATTTATATCGTATAATTTATTCTTGAAATATAAAGATAAATGAGAGAATAATGTGGGAGATTTAAATCAAGTTATAAAAAAGAAAGACAAAGACGGTAGAGATATTCATCCTTTAACTCATATAAAGAAAGGAAAAAATAAACTTCAAATAGTATTAGTAATTTTATCTGTAATAACAGTTGTAAATATTTTATTTATTATTTATATAAATTTTTTCAAATTTGAAGAAAAGTCTTTAATTACTATTAATAATCCTAAAAAAGCAGCCACTGCAGAATTAAATCCAAAACAAAATAATCAAAAGCAAAAAGAAGTTAAAAATTTAAATTATCCTATGAATAATATTTCCATATCAGATAAAGATTTTAAAAATATTGCATCTTTACAAATTCCTGAGGTTAATTTTAGAGAAGAAAATAATCAAAAACCACAAGAAACAATAAAAAGTAATTTAGACAATAAAAAGACTAAACAAATTTCTACTGTAGAGAATAGTAAAGAAACACAAAAAGAGGAAAGTAATTCTAAAGAAGAAAAAAAACAACTTAATACAAAAAAGGATTTTGCTTACTATTATTCATTAGCAAAAAAGTTTGAAAAAATAAGGGATTTAAAAAGTGCTATCTTTTATTATAGAAAAGCTTATAAATTAAATCCTGATCCAGATATCTTATATAAAATTGCTTATTTAAACTATAGAGTTGGAGCGTACAGGGGAGCTATTAAATATTCAAAAATAATACTAAAAGAATTTCCTAAATATATTGATGCTTATCTTCTAATAGCTAATTCTTATTTAAAAGAAGATAAAACAGATTTAGCAAAGTTAACTTTAGAGGAAGCATATTATAAATTTCCAGAAAATAAAAAAATAATTTTTAAACTTGCTAATATTTGTGAAAAAACAGGTAATCCTTATGCAGCTATTGAACTTTATGAAGGTTTAGCTAAGGAAAATGATATAAAGGCTATTATTAAAATAGCAAATCTTTATGAAAAAATAGGAGAAAATAAAAAGGCTTTAGAATATTATAAAAAAGCCTTTTCCATAGATAATGGAACTTATAAAGATTATTTAACTGATAAAATAAACAAACTTAAAAACATAAATTAAATTTCAACAACCATACAAGTAGTAGCTTTTTTTACTCCTTTTATAGGATTTATATCTCTAATTACTACTCTTCCAATCTCATTTTGATTTTCTCCTTCTACAAAAACTATAATGTCATAAATTCCAGTTACTATATCTGCAGATCTTACATTTTCTATTTTCGCCAGTTGTTCTAATATCTCTGGTATTAAAGCAGGATCAGCTTCTATTAGTACATAAGCTCTTGATTTTTCTTTTACGTCTATATCCTTTAAGAGTTCTGAGAAAGGAATTGGCGCTTCATTTAATTTTTCTTCCATTTTTTAACCTCTCTTTTTATTTATAAAATATATTTAGTTAAATCTTCATTTTGGATAATGTTTTCTAATTTAGATTGTACAAATTTTTTATCTATTATTATAGTCTGTCCTTTTAAATCTGGAGCCTCAAAAGAGTAATCTTCCATTATATTTTCTAAAATTGTATGTAATCTTCTTGCACCTATGTTTTCAGTTTTTTCATTAACTTCTTCTGCTATTCTTGCTATCTCTTCAATTGCATCATCTGTAAATTCTAAATAAACATCTTCTGTTTCCATTAATGCTTTATACTGTTTTATTAAAGCATTTTCAGGTTCTGTAAGAATTTTTATAAAATCTTCTTTTGTTAATGCTTTAAGCTCTACTCTTATTGGGAATCTACCTTGTAGTTCTGGGATTAAATCTGAAGGTTTTGCTAAATGAAAAGCTCCTGCAGCAATAAATAGTATGTGATCTGTTTTAACAGGTCCATACTTTGTAGAAACAGTAGTTCCTTCTACTATTGGAAGTAAATCTCTTTGAACACCTTCTCTTGAAACATCAGGTCCTGAAGACGAAGATTTTCCAGCTACTTTATCTATCTCATCTATAAAAACTATTCCAAAATTTTCTGCTCTTTTTACTGCTTCTGAAGCTACTTCATCCATATCTATAAGTTTTTCTGCTTCCTGTTGTTTTATATATTTAAAGGCATCTTTTACATTCATTTTTCTTCTTTTTTTCTTAGCTGGTGCAATAGATGAGAATAAATCCTTTAACTGACTTTCTATATCTTCCATACCTGGAGCTATAACTCCACCAACAACTGTTGGTTTTTCTTCAACTTCAATCTCTATTATTTTGTCGTCAAGCTGACCTTTTCTTAACATTTCTCTAAATTTTTCTCTTGCAGGAGATTCTTCTTCTCTTTCTTCAAAACTTCCAAATCTTCTTATTTTTCTTGGAACTAAATAATCTAAAATTTTTTCTTCTGCTAATTTTTCTGCTTTTTCTTTAACTTCTTCTATTTTTTCAGCTTTCACCATTTTAAAAGCAGTCTCAACAAGTTCTCTAATAATTGCTTCTACATCTCTTCCTACATAACCAACTTCTGTAAACTTTGTTGCTTCTACTTTAATAAAAGGAGCATTTACTAAAGATGCTAATCTTCTTGCTATTTCTGTTTTACCAACACCTGTTGGTCCTATCATTAATATATTCTTAGGTATAACTTCATCTCTTAATTTTTCTGGAAGTTTTTGCCTTCTCCATCTATTTCTTAAAGCTATAGCTACTGCTTTTTTTGCTTTATGTTGTCCAACTATATATTTATCAAGCTGATTAACTATCTCTTTTGGAGTTAACTCTTTTATATTATCCAAAAACATACCTCCTTTGTAATTAACAATAATTTTAATGCTTTAATTTATTTTTTCCAGTCTATTTTTATAACTTGCTTCTACAAAAGCAACAAATAAAGGATGAGGAGCAAAAGGCTTACTTTTAAATTCTGGGTGAAATTGGCAACCTATAAACCATTTATGCTCCGGAAGTTCTATAATTTCTGGTAATTTCTTAGCAGTATATTCTCCTGATACAACTAACCCTTTTTCTTCTAAAATTGGTCTAAATTCTGGGTTAAATTCATATCTATGTCTATGTCTTTCATAAATATCTTTCTTTCCATAAATCTCAAAAGCTTTAGTACCTTCTTTTAAAGTACATTTGTAAGCACCAAGTCTCATTGTTCCACCTTTATTATTAATATTTCTCTGTTCTGGCATTAAATCTATTACAGGATATGGTGTTTCAGGATCAAACTCTGTAGAATTGGCTCCTTTTAAACCTACAACATTTCTTGCAAATTCTATGACAGCTACTTGCATACCAAGACATATACCAAAATATGGAATATTATTTTCCCTTGCATATTTAGCAGCTAATATTTTTCCTTCTATTCCTCTTTCTCCAAATCCACCGGGAATAAGTATCCCATCTATATCTTTTAGACTTTCATATATATTCTCTTCAGTTAAATCATCAGCTTTTACCCAATTTAAATTCACTTTAACTTTATTTGCTATACTTGCATGGATTAAAGCTTCATCTATACTTTTATATGCATCTTTTAATTCTATATATTTTCCAATTATAGCTATATTAACTTCTTTATCTGTTTTTTCTAAGTTATTCCATGTATTTACTATTTTTTTCCAATGGGTCAAGTCTGGTTCTTTATACTCAAGTTTTAAATTTTTGGATATAACTTGATCTAATTTCTCTTTTTTTAACAATAAAGGTATTTCATAAATTGTATTTAAATCTGGTGCTGATAAAACTGCATCTTCATCAACATTTGTAAATAAAGCCAATTTTCTTTTTATAGCTTTAGGTAAAGGTTTTTCAGCTCTACATATTAAAATATCTGGTTGGATTCCTATTGCTCTTAATTCTTTTACTGAATGCTGGGATGGTTTTGTTTTAAGTTCTCCAGCAGCTTTTATATAAGGAACATAAGTAAGATGAATAAATAAAGAATTTTCTTTCCCCAGTTCTAATGACATCTGACGAATAGCTTCTAAGAAAGGTAAGCTCTCAATATCACCTACTGTACCACCTATTTCAACTAATATAATATCTGCACCATCTGCTGCCTTTTCTATAGCTCTTTTTATTTCATTTGTAAAATGGGGAATTATCTGGACTGTAGCTCCAAGATATGCTCCTCTTCTTTCTTTTTCAAGAATTGTATTATAAAGTTTTCCAGAAGTTGCATTATTATATTTAGTTAAAACTACATGGGTAAATCTTTCATAATGCCCAAGATCAAGATCAGTTTCAGCTCCATCTTCAGTTACATAAACTTCACCATGCTGATAAGGATTCATAGTTCCTGGATCTATATTTAAATATGGATCTAATTTTAAAAAAGTTATTTTATAACCCATAGACTCTAATATTGCACCTATTCCTGCTGAAGTAACGCCTTTTCCAAGCGAAGAAAGAACACCACCTGTAATAAATATGAATTTCTGCAATAAACTTACCTCGTAAATCTGTAATTTAGTATTTAAAACAAAAAAATATTTTAACTTGATTTTATAGAAAATAAAACTTTAATCAGCAGTATTTATAACAAAATAAAGATGCTTAAATGTCTAAAAGGTTAGGATTTTCTTTTAGATATTTTTTAACCTCATCAGTTGTATCAAAGGTTTTAAGAGTTGCTATTACATCTATTACATGATTATAAAGATTTTCATCATCTAAAAACTCTTTTAATTTATATTCAATAGGCTCTTCTTTATTATCAGATAAAGATTCTACTAAACTTTCTGTTTCAAAAATATTTGTTAAAGATATATTAAAATGTAAAACTTTTTCATTAAAATTTTTAGCTTCTATTAAGGTATAAATATCCTTATAGCTTATATTTTTTACATTTCCTTTAAGAATAACTACAGGTTTTTTATCTGATATTTCATAACTTTCTTCTAATTTTTCTTTTAAATCCTTTTCTAATTTTTCTAAATTATCTTCTACATTTATTCTGATAAAAGGTCTTTTTCTTTTTAATTCAAGGAACTTATAATCAAACTCTTTATCCTGATAATTAATTAGATGTATACCTTTTGGATAGTTTTCCTCTTTTTCATTATATGCAGTAAATTCTGTAGAACCTGCATATAGAACAGTTGTATTTCCCATTAAAAATGGTTTTTGTGGAATATGATAATGGCCTATTCCTATATAATCAAAACCTTCGGGAACTTCTTTGTTTAGATTTAAGCTATTTGGAAAAAATGGTTCAAATTCTGCGTGAAGCATTAAAAGGTGAAGAGCATTTTTATCAGGGGATTTCTCTAATATTTTTTCTAAAAAATCCTTAATTCCTTTATGTTCTCTTATTGCTACTTTTGAAAGATATTTTAATCCGGAAATAACTATTCCTTCATAATATAAACTTCCATTTTCAACTAAATTTAAACCAAAATTTTCTAAAATCTTTAAAGGAGAAATATCTCTTACTTGATTTCCTCTATCATGGTTTCCAGATATTGCAAATATTGGAATATTAGCTTCTTTTAATCTTTTTAATTGATCAATTGCATTTAATAACACTTCATTAGAGGGACGAGAAGTATGGAAAAAGTCCCCTGAATGAAGTATAAAATCTACCTTTTCGTCTATAGCTATATCAATAGCTTCCTTAAAAACATCAAAAAAATCTTCTCCTCTTTCTTTTAGACCATATTGGTTATAGCCTAAATGAGTATCACTTATTTGTAAAAATTTCACTGACAACAAGAATCCTCATTAACTTTTTTACCAAAAAGTTTACCAAAAACTGCATCTGAAGGACAAAATCCAGTAATTCCAGAAAATATAAGCATAAATATCATAAACCAGATGATATACTCTCCCCAACTAAAACCTGAATGCATTAAAACAAGTGCTATTGTAAGAAGTATACCCATAAATATTCTTTGTGCTCTCATAGGTGTCATTTCTTATCTCTCCTTTTTGTTATTGAAGTTTAGTAATATAAATTAAATTATATTTGGATTTTATAAAGTCAATAGATGTTAAAATAATATCTAACATAATTATATACTAACTAAAGGAGGAAGTTATGAGAAAGATAGGATGGGATATATCTCATCAGGAATTTATTATTTCAGATCATTATTATTTTTCAAAGCTTCAAAGATATATAAATGAAGCTGGTATGCAAGTTGATGAAGTTGATGAGTTTGAAAAACTTGCAAACTATGACACTATCATTTTTAATTATCCAGAAATTCCTTTTAAAAAAGAAGAAGTAGATTTTATAGAGGAACTTGTAAAAAAAGGAAAAACTGTAGGAATTTTTGCTTATTATAAAAATGAGGATCATATAGCAGATACTTGCAATACTTTGTCAGAAAGATTTGGAATTAAGTTTAATGGAGATATTATTATAGATAATATTAACAATTATGATAATGATAATCTTTTAATCACAACAACAGATATATCAAATATGAATAATTCTATTAACAAAGTTATGCTTGCTTGTACCGACAGCTTATTAACTACTGATCCTAAAGTAAGAATTTTAGTTCATGGAGAAGATACTTGTGAATCTAAATTAGAATTTGAACCTATATTATTTGCTGAATATGTAGATGAAAATGGCGGTAAATTTATTGCAGGTGGAACATGTGTATTTTGGGATAATTATTCAATAGATTTATATAACAATAAAGAATTTAGTTTAGACTTACTTTCAAGATAAATAAGATAAAAAGGAGCTTTATGCTCCTTTTATTTCATAATGAACTTTTTCCCATACATTAATAGCTTCTTTACATTCTTCTACAGTTGGTACTAAAGCTATTCTGAAAAATTCACTTTTACAACTACCATTTTTTATTTCTATACCTGCACAAAAATTTTCTCCAATAGATACTACTATGCCATTTTCAAGAAGCTTTTTTACATACTCTTTGGCAGGAATTCCTGTAGGGGATTTTACCCAAAAATAAAATGTTGCCTGTGGATATAGATATTCAAGGCCTATTCTATCAAAAAATTCTATAAATAAATCTCTTTTTTGCTTAAAAATCTTAATTCTTTCTTTAACATGATTATCATCTTCCCAAGCAACTTTTGCTCCTTCTTGTATAAATTCTGGTGTTGCTACTCCAAAAGATGTTCTAAATTTTTTATATGTTTGAATTATATCTTCATCTCCTGCTACAAACCCTGAACGATAACCTGTCATACCACTTCTTTTTGATAAAGAATGAAAAGCAACAACATTTTTTGTGCCTATTTCAAGAATAGATGGTGGCTTTTTCTCAAAATATAAATCTATATAACATTCATCACTGCAAAGGATAATATTATATTGATTACATATATCATAGATATCCTGTAAATATTCTTTGTTTACTACTGCTCCTGTTGGATTATGCGGATAGTTTATCCAAACTATTTTTGTTTTCTTTAAAATTTCTTCAGGTATTTTATCAAGTCTAAGTAAAAATTTATCTTCTTCTTTTAATTGGATAGGATATACATCAGCATTTGCAAATAATGCTCCTCTTTCATATACAGGATAAGCAGGTGTCCCAAATATTACTGTCTTTTTTTCTTCTGAAGGGTCTATAAAAACAAGTGGAAAATGAAATATTGCTTCTTTTGAGCCATTTGATGGAATAATATTTTTGTCAGGACTAAGTCTAACGCCAAATCTTCTTTTTATATAATCAGAGATTGCAACTCTTAAATCTCTTTTTCCTGCTACAGTTGGATATTGACTTACTTCAGGAATTGCTTTTTGAACTGCTTCTCTTATAAAGAAAGGTGTTGGTTCTTTTGGATCACCTGTCCCAAAATCATATATTTTTATTCTTTTTTCTTTTAAAGACTGTTTTATTCTATTTAGCTCATCCATTGGATAAGGTCTTAAAGATTTTAGGATATTATTCAATTATTAACCTCCACCAACAAAAGTTACTATTTCTACATTATCTCCATCTTTTATCTTAAATGTATCATACTCACTTTTTGGTATAACATCCATTCCTACTGCTACTGCAAAATTAGGTGCCTTTATTCCAAGTTCTTTTACAAGTTCTGTAATAGTCATTTCATCTTTATTAAATTCTTTATACTCACCATTTAGTTTTATTTTCATTTTTCTCACCTCATTGATAGATTTCTGTTCCTACACCTTCATTTGTAAAAATTTCAAGTAAAACTGAATGTAAAATTCTTCCATCTAATATATGTGCTTTTTTTACTCCTTCATTAAGAGCTTTTATACAAGCTTTTACTTTTGGTATCATTCCTCCTGTAATTGTTCCATCTTCTATAAGTTTTTGAATATCTTCTTTTTTGATTGATGATATTGTATTTTTATTTTTATCTTTTATTCCTTCTATATCTGTTAAAAATATAGCTTTTTCTGCTTTTAAGGCTCCTGCAACTGCAGCAGCTACAAAATCTGCATTTATATTATATGCATTTCCTTCTGAATCAAATCCTATTGGTGCTATAACTGGTATATATAAATTCATAATATTTTTTAGAATCTCTGTATCTATATATTCAACTTCTCCAACATGTCCTAAATCTAAAAGCTCTGTTGGTATAAACTCTCCAATCTCTTTAAAGTACTGTCCTATATCAAGTTTTCTTGCTCTTATAAGTCCTCCATCTTTTCCAGTTAGACCTATAGCTCTTGTATGGCTACCTGCATATTTATTTATAAGCATCACAATATTTTTATTTACAAGGCCACCTAAAACCATCTCTACAACATCCATAGTTTCTTTTGGTGTAACTCTAAGTCCTCCTATAAACTTACTTTCAAGTCCCATCTTTTTTAGATACTCACCTATTTGAGGACCTCCACCATGTACAATTACAGGGTTTATTCCAATATATTTGAGCATTAATATATCTTGTGCAAAAGCAGTCTTTAAATCTGCCTTTGCCATAGCATTTCCACCATACTTAATTACAAATGTTTTTCCTCTAAATTTTGTAATAAAAGGAAGTGCTTCCATTAATATAGATGCTTTTTCCATAGCTTTTTCCATTTATTCTTGCTCCTGTATAAACTCTTTTAAAAACTCATATACTTCTTTATTTATCTGCATATCTACCCAGTAAATACCATCTTCATGCTCTATATGTAGATATTTTCCTGTTTTTCCTTGTTTAAGTTTTATTTCTGTAAGTCCTTTTGAAAAATACCATTCTAAATCTTCTGTTGGTGATTTCATAAAAAGAGTAAAACCACCTTTTCTTTTTGCTATTTTATATATTTCAACAGGTGCTTTATTAATTACATCTTCTTCTATCCATTCATCTGATAATACATCTACTGCAATACCTTTTAATTTAACATCTTTGTATTCCCAACTCATTCTTTCTCCTCAAGCCATTTTATTATTGAACCATTACCTTTTTTTGTATTCTTTTCTTCAAAACCTTCAAGCTGTATAAATTTTCTAACTAAATCTTTTTTTCTTTTTGCTTCATATTTTCTTGTAAATCTAACATTATAAAAATCTATTATAATATCTGCAATTTCTTTTTTAAAAAGAAGAAAATCATAAATATCATTGATAAATGATAATGCTTTTCTATGAGAAATAATTAATTTTGAAGAATATTTTCCTTTTTTTAAACTCCCTCCATATATGTTTTTTAAATTTTCTAAAAGAGTTATGTTCTGTGAATTTATAATAATTACAGGAAATATAGAGTTTTTTGTTCTTATGTCTTTCCTAAATGTTATATGTCCAGATGATTCAAATATACCCGCTATATATTTTTTATCCATTAATCTATATTTTTTATCTCTTTTACAAGTTCTTCAACCATTTCTTCTTCAGAAACTCTTTTTATTGGCTGACCTTTTTTGAATAATATAGCAGATTTATTTCCACAAGCTAAACCAATATCTGCCTCTTTTGCTTCACCTATTGCATTAACTACACATCCCATAATTGCAACTTTTAAAGGTTTATTTAGATACTTTAATTTTTCTTCTACTTTTGAAACAATTTCAGGAAGATTTACTTCTATTCTTCCACAGGTTGGGCAAGATATAATCTCAATACCTTTTCTTCTTAATCCTAAGGATTGAAGTATTGAATAAGCAGTTTCAACCTCTTCTTCTGGATCTGCAGTAAGAGAAACTCTAACAGTATCTCCTATTCCCATATAAAGAAGAATTCCAATACCAACAGAAGATTTTATAGAGCCTTTTTTACCCGGACCTGCTTCTGTAATTCCTATATGAAGAGGAATATCAGTTTTTTCTGCAAAAATCTGATTTGCTTTAATATTTTGGAGGACATCAGAGCCTTTTATTGAAACTTTAAAATTATAAAAACCTACACTTTCAAAAAATTCAGACCAGTACAAAGCACTTTCTGCCAAGGCTTCTCCTGAAGGGTATCCATATTTTTCAAGTAGTCTTTCTTCTAAAGAACCTGAGTTTACTCCAAGTCTAACTGCTATATTTTTCTTTTTACATTCTTGAAGAATTTCTTTTATTTTACCTTTATCATTAATATTTCCCGGATTTAGCCTAATTCCATGGATACCACTTTCTAATGCTAAAAATGCTATTCTTGGTGAAAAATGGATATCTGCTATTACAGGTATTGGTGAATTTTTTACAATTTCTGGTAATGCCTTTGCATCTTCTTCTATTGGTGCCGCAACTCTTATAATTTCACATCCTGCTTTATAAAGTCTATTTATCTGATTTAATGTAGATTCTATATCTCTTGTTTTAGTATCTGTCATAGATTGAACTATAATAGGTGCATTATCTCCTATTTTTACATTTCCAACATAAACTGGTCTTGTTTTTCTTCTTTCTATCATTTAATCCTCTATAGGTATTTTTAATACTTGCCCAACTTTAATAATATTAGAATGTAGTTTATTTACCCTTTTTATTTTTTCAATACTTATATCATATTTTTTAGCAATTCTATATAATGTATCTTTTGGTTTTACTATATAAATTTTGTATTTTAAAGAAACTTTTTTAATTTTTGGTTTTTTAGATGCTATTTTTTTCTTAATAGGAATATTAACATAAACACCTTTATATGCTACTTTTCTTTTTAAATGAGCATTAAAAAGCTTTACAAGATTATAATCAAGATGATAAAAATAAGCTAACTTTTTTAAACTAAATGTAGTTTTTGCAGGTTTTCTAACTATATAAACAGGTTTTCTTTTTATATAAAAACCATATTTTCTTGGATTTTTAGCAATTAATAATGCAGCAAAGAATTTAGGAACATAATCTCTTGTTTGTTTAGGAAGTTTATACTTTATATTCCAAAAACCTTTTTTATAACCTTTTTTTCTTTGGATACATCCTTCTCCGCAGTTATAAGCTGCTAAAACTAAATCCCATCTTCCAAATAATGAGTATAAATATTTAAGATATTTAGCAGCAGCAATACTTGATTTATAAGGATCTTTTCTTTCATCAATTACATGATTTATTTTTAATCCAAATCTTTTGGCTGTCATAGGTAAAAACTGCCATAAACCTGCTGCACCAGACGAAGAAACTGCATAAGGATTATATTTACTTTCTATTAAAGGAAGATATGCAAGGTCAGTAGGTATGTTGTATTTTATAAATATCTTTTTTACTGTTGGAAGATAAATTTGAGCATTATTTAATCCTTCTTGGATAAATCCTCTATCTTCATGTGTGAAATAATATAAAAACTTTCTAATATCTCTTTTATTTGGAATTTTTATATGTAATTTTTTAGCTTCACTATCTAAGTAGTATTGATCTTCATCTGAGATTTCATAATTATAAGAATAATTTATCTTTTTTGTTCCACAAGAAGATATAAAAAAAGCTGAGGAAAAAAGAAAAATTATAAATAATCCCCAGCTTTTTTTTTGCATAGGACTATTCCTTTTCTATAAATTGATGCTCAAATACAGAAACTTTTTTATGTTCTTTTACTTGATTGTTTTCATTCATATAAACAAGGTTTATTTCAAAATCTTTAAGCTCTTCATCTTTAATATTTACATAAGATGCAATAATTATAATATCTCCTTTATGTCCAAGTCTTGCTGCTGCACCATTAAGTATACACTCACCACTGTATCTTTTTCCCGGAATTACATAAGTTGAAAATCTTTGGCCATTATTTACATTATAAACCTCTATTTTTTCATAAGGTAAAAGATTTGCTCTTTCCATTAAATCTTCATCTAAGGTTAATGAGCCTTCATAATTAAGGTCTGCACCTGTAATTGTAATTCTATGAATTTTAGATTTTAAAATAGTTCTTTCCATTAAACTTCCCTCTCTACAATATATTCGGCTAATTTTCTAAGTTCTTGATTATAAATATTATTAGGAAAAAAGTCTAAATTTTCTATGGCTTTTCTCACATAATCCTTTGCTACTTGAAATGCTTTTTTATGTCCTTCTTTTTCTAAAACTATATTTTTTGCTTTTTCTATATCTTTGTCTGAAGGATTTATATCTTTTACAAGCTTCCTAAAATACTGCTTTTCTTCTTCTGAAAGTAAATCTCTAACAGTTATTAAAGGATAAGTGATTTTTCCTTCTCGCAAGTCATTACATACAGGTTTTCCAAGTTTTTCCTCCGTAGATATATAATCTAAAATATCATCTACTATCTGAAAAGCTCTTCCTATATTTATTCCATATTGATATGCTTGGTTTAAAAGGTTTTCATCTGCTTTTGAGTAATTAGCTCCAACATAAGCACAAGCAGCAAATAAAACTGCAGTTTTACCATCTATTATTTTAAAATACTCTTCTTCAGTTAAATCAAAATCTGCTATCTTTTTTAACTCTAAAAGTTGTCCTTCTGCCATTTTCTTTACTGCATCTGAAACAACTTTAATCATTTCTATATTTCCATATTTTGAAAAAAGATATAAAGAGTTTGCATACATATAATCTCCTGTTAATACAACTGTATCATTTCCAAAAACTGTATTGGCAGAAGGTTTACCTCTTCTTGTGTCTGCTTTATCTACTACATCATCATGAAGTAAAGAAGCAGTATGTAAATACTCCATAGAAATTGCAAGTGGAACTAAATCATCTAAATCCTCTTCTTCTAAAAGTTTTGCAAAAGATAAAACTAATAATGGTCTTATATTCTTTCCACCACTTTCAAGAATATATCTACCTATTTTCAAAATAAATTCTATATGTGAATCTAAATACTTTGTTAAATTTTCCTTTACCAAACCTAAAAGCTCATTTTTTAATATTTCCATCTTTCTCCTTCTCATATGCGCCCGGCTGGATTTGAACCAGCGACTATCGGCCCCGGAAACCGATGCTCTATCCAGACTGAGCTACGGGCGCTTTTATTAAGCTTTTTAATATTTTTATGTTAATAATATCCATATTATCTTCCTTTGGTGTTTCAAGAATAAAAGGTAGTTTTGAAAAATAAGAGTCATTTAAAAATAGTTCAAATCCTTTTAATCCAATACTTCCTTTTCCAATATGCTCATGTCTATCTTTGTGGGAATTAAATGGTGTTTTTGAATCATTACAATGAATAACTTTTACTTTTTCTAATCCTATTAATGAATCTACTTCTTTTTTATACTCATTAAAGCCTTTTTTTTCATTAATTTTATAACCTGCTGAATAAATATGGCACGTATCTATGCAAACACCTATATTTTCTGTTTTAAATGGTTCAATTAACCTTTTTATTTCTTCAGTAGTTTTTCCTATTTCTCCTTTTTGTCCTGCAAGGGTTTCTACTAAAAAGGTTGTGTTTTTTAGATTTACTTTTTTAAATATATCCTCCATAGCATTTAGTATATGATTAATAGCTTTTTCTTCCGATTGGCCTTTTGCTTTTCCTGCATGGATTACATAATATTGTACATTTAATTCTTCACAAAGCATTAACTCTTCAATTACACCAGTTATAGATTTTTTTCTAAGATTTTCATCTTCAGATGCAAGATTAAAAAGATATGAAGCATGTACAACTAAAGGATTTATTTTTGTTTCCTTCCTTTTTTTATTAAAAAGTTCTTTTTCTTTATCTGTTCTTTCTTTCCATGCCCAAGCTCTTGGAGAGCGAACAAAAAACTGGATAGTTTCTGCTCCTATCTCTTTTCCCCTATCAAAAACAAGGTCTAAAGATTTAGATGAAGATACATGAGCTCCAATTTTTACCATAAGGATACTCTGTGTTTACCTGTAATGTATGGATTATTCTCTTTTTCATAGCCTATTGTTGTATTTGAGTAGTGTCCACAAACTACTGTTGTATCGTCTGGAAGTTTCATAAGTTTTTGAAGACTTTCCATTAGCTGTTTTGCATCTCCTCCTGGTAAATCTGTCCTTCCAACACTTCCTTTAAACAATGTATCTCCTGCAATAAGAATTTTTTCATTTGGCTCATAAAAAGATACTCCTCCAGGGGTATGTCCTGGTGTTTCTATTACTTGAAATTCATAATTTCCTACCTTAATAGAATCTCCTTCTTTTAAATCAAAATCTGGCTTAGGGCAAGGTACAGCTTTTATATATTGCATAAAGCCGGGGAATAACTCATCTTTTGTTAAAAATATATCTTTATTATTTAGATAAAATGGTACATCAAATTCTTTTTTTATAAAACCAACTTGTCCTACATGGTCTATATGTCCATGGGTATTAACTATCGCTTTTAGCTTTAAACCTTCAAGCTCTTTTTTTAATTTTTCACCTTCTGCACCCGGATCTATAATAATTGCTTCTTTTGTCTTTTCATCTGCTACTATTATTGTATTTTCATCTATTGGTCCTACTGGTATTACTTTTAATATCATTTTTTCTATCCTTTTAAATATTTTTCATCTACTAATGTGGTTGTATAACTACCATCTAAAAATCTTTCATCTTCTAAAATTTTCAAGTGAAAATCTCTTGTTGTTTTTATTCCTTCTATAATAAACTCTTTTAAGGCTCTTTTCCCTCTATTTATAGCTTCTTGTCTTGTTTTTCCATAAACAATTATCTTCCCAATTAAAGAATCATAATAAGGTGGAATTTCATATCCTTGATAAATATGAGTATCTACTCTTACTCCAAATCCTCCCGGAAGATATAACTTTTCAATTTTACCAATATTTGGCTGGAAAGTTTCCGGATCTTCTGCATTTATCCTAAACTCTATTGCATGGTATTTTTGTTTTATATCTTCTTGCTTTATATTCAATTCTTGTCCATCTGCAATTTTTAACTGCCAAGAAACTATATCTATTCCAGTAGTTATTTCAGAAACTGGATGCTCTACCTGTATTCTTCCATTCATTTCTATAAAATAAAAATTCATATCTTTATCAACAATAAACTCTACTGTTCCTGCTCCTACAAATCCTACTTCTTTAGCAAATCTTACTGCCGCTTCTCCCATCTTTTTTCTAACTTCATCTGTAATAAAAGGAGAAGGACTTTCCTCTAAAACCTTTTGATGTCTTCTTTGAATAGAGCATTCCCTATCTCCAATATAGATAACATTTCCATATTTATCTGCAAGTATTTGAATCTCTATATGCTTTGGAGATTGGATTAATTTTTCTATATAAACTGTTGAATCTCCAAAATTTGCTTCTGCTTCTCTTTGAGCTACAGGTAAAAGTCTTGTAAGTTCTTGCTCATTATGAACAACTCTCATACCTCTACCACCACCACCAGCAGCAGCTTTAAGTAAAACAGGGTATCCTATTTTTTTAGCAATGCTTAAAGCTTCTTCTAAGGTTTCAACTGGTGGACTTCCAGGAATTATTGGAACATTAGCCCTTTTTGCCGCCTCTCTAGCTTTTGCTTTATCTCCAACTAAACTCAAAGTTTCAGAAGAAGGGCCAATGAAGGTTATATTACTTTTTTCACATATTCCTGCAAAATTTGGATTTTCAGCTAAAAATCCATATCCAGGGTAAACTGCATCAGCTCCTGTAATTTCTATTGCAGATAAAATAGATGGAATATTTAGATAACTTTTATTTGCAGGAGCATCTCCTATACATATTGCAATATCTGCTAAATCTTTATGGATAGAGTTTTTATCTCCTGTTGAATATACTGCTATAGATTCTCCTCCAAGTTCTCTTATACTTCTTACTGCTCTTACTGCAATTTCTCCTCTGTTTGCTATTAGTATTCTTTTAATATTTTTCAGCAAAATAACCTCTTTTAGTTTGATATTTTTAGTATAAAAAATTATATTATTATTGAGCGTATTTTATCAATGAAAAGAAGATTTATTGTAGCTGTAAACTTAATGCTTAAGGTTTATAAGCCATTTGAGGAAAAATATGGTAAGGAGTTTGTGTTTAAAATAGTTGGATTAATTAAATAAAAGGAGAGTTTTATGGAAAAACCGAAAAATGACTTGCTTTTAAGAGCTATAAAAAAAGAACCGATAGAAAGAACTCCTATTTGGCTAATGAGACAAGCAGGAAGATATATGCCTGAATATAGAAAATTAAGAGAAAAAGCAGGTAAATTTAAAAATTTTTATAAAAATGTAGAACTTGCAGTTGAAGCTTCAATACTACCTTATAAATTTTTAGGAGTAGATGCAACTATTATATTTTCTGATATATTAACACCTCTTGAGCCAATGGGATTTAATTTTGATTTTAAGCAAGGAGAAGGTCCTGTTTTTGAAAAGCCAATAGAAAAACCTGAAGATATAAATAGATTAAAGCCTTTAGATGTAAATGAAGTTAGTTATGTTGGAGAGATTATAAAAGGAGTTAATGAAAGTTTAAATAGGGCTATTCCAACTATAGGATTTTGTGGAGCTCCTTTTACTCTTGCTGCTTATATGATAGAAGGAAGAACTTCAAGAGATTTTAAAAAAGCAAAAACTTTTATGTATAACTATCCAGAAGAATTTAAAACATTACTTGATAAACTTGCAGATAGCCTTGTAGACTATCTTTATTTTCAGATTGAAAGTGGAGCTGATGCTGTTCAGATATTTGATAGCTGGGCAGGTTATCTATCACCTGATGATTATAAAGAGTTTGCTTTACCACCAATAAAAAAAGTTATAAAAAAACTAAAAGAAAAAACAAATACTCCTATTATTCATTTTACAAAAGGTGTAGCTGGTTTCTTAGATTATATGATAACCTCTGGAGCTGATGTTTATAGTGTAGATTGGATGATAGATATAAAAAAAGTAAAAGAAAAAGTATTTCCAAAATCTGCTGTACAAGGTAATTTAGATCCAATAGTTTTATATGCAGAGAAAGAGGTTATTAAAAGAAAAGCTATAGAAATTTTAGAAAAATGGGGGAAAGATTCAGGACATATATTTAATTTAGGACATGGATTAATGCCTGATATGGACAAGGAAAAAGTAAAGTATCTTGTAAAAATTGTGCAGGAGGGAAGCAGAAGATAGAGGTTAAGCAGTTATATGAAACATTACTAAAAAATTATGGCTACCAAAATTGGTGGCCTTTAACTGGTAAGTTTGAACCATTTGAAGAGATTTGCATAGGAGCAATATTAACCCAAAACACAAATTGGAATAATGTAGAAAAGGCTTTAAATAATTTAATTTTAAATAATATAACCTCTTTTGAAAAAATAGAAAAAATATCAGAAGAAAATCTTTCAAAATTAATCAAACCTTCAGGATTTTATAATCAAAAAGCTAAAACATTAAAAAGATTTGTAAAAAAGGTTTTATCTATCAAAAAAGAAAACATTGACAGAGATTTTCTTCTTTCTATTAAAGGAATAGGAAAAGAAACAGCAGATACTATTTTATTATATGGTCTTAATAAACCTATTTTTATTGTAGATGCTTATACGAAAAGACTTTTTTATAGAGTTGGATTAATAAAGAATGAAAAAATAGATTATGATTTTTTAAGACATTTTATTGAAAAAAACATAAAAAAAGACACAAACATATATAAAGAATTCCATGCATTGATTGTAAAACATTGTAAAGATATGTGTAGAAAAAATCCAAACTGTGAAAATTGCTTTTTAAATGAAAAATGTAGCTATTTTAAACTATAATAGATTTATGGAAAAAAAACCTTATTCAGAATTAGGCTATAAAATATGGTTTAAGCTAAAACCTTTTGTAAAACTATTATTTAGGTTAAAAGTTGAAGGAGCTGAAAATTTTCCAAAAGAAGGTGGCTTTATAATAGCTGCAAATCATAGAAGCTATCTTGATCCTCCAATTATAAATACTATTTCTCCTTTTCCTGTAATATTTATGGCAAAAGAAGATTTATTTAAAGTACCAATATTAGGAAGTATTATTACAAAAGCAGGAGCTATTCCAGTAGAAAGGGGAAGAAAAGGAGTAAAATCTTTAATAAAAGCAATAGATTTTCTGAAAAAAGGATATGTAATTGGAATTTTTCCAGAAGGAACAAGAGCGGCTCCTGGAAAGTTTTTAAAGCCACAGCCGGGAATAGGCCTTTTAATTGAAAAAACAAAAGCACCAGTAGTTCCTGTAAGAATAGAGGGAGCTGATAAGGTTTTATCAAGGGATAGTAAATTTCCTAAATTTTTAGTTTATCCTATAAAAGTAAAAGTAGGTAAGCCTATAAAGTTTGAAGATAATCTTTCTCATGAAGAAATGGCTAAAATAATAATGGAAAAAATAAAGGCTTTATAAAGGATAAATTATGAAAAATTTATTTATTACAGGCATAGGCTCAGGACTTGGTAAAGCTTTTGTAGAAGTTGCTTTAGAAAGAGGTTATAAAGTTTTTGCTTTAAGTAGACATTTACCAATAGAATTTAAAGGTAGAATAAAATTTAAATATTGTGATCTTAAAGCTCTTGAAACAGTTTATAACTGTACAAAAGAATTATTAAAAGATATAGAAAATATTGATCTTGTGATTTTAAATGCTGGAATTCTTGGAGATATTAAAGAGATAAATAAAACTAATCTTTATGAAATTCAAGATATTATGGACATAAATGTTTGGGCTAATAAGATAATACTTGATTGCTTAATTAATGAAAATAAAGAAGTTAATCAGATAATAGGTATTTCTTCAGGTGCAGCTGTTAATGGTAATAAAGGTTGGGGAGGATATTCAATCTCTAAAGCATCTTTAAATATGCTTTTAAAACTTTATTCAAGAGAGATGGAAAATACTCATATTATAGCTTTAGCTCCTGGGCTTGTTTTAACTCCAATGCTTGAATATATACTTAAAAATGTAGATGAAGAAAAATTTCCTTCAGTAAAAAGATTAAAATCTTCTTATAAGCAAACTCCAAGAGAAGCCGCAGAAAAAATATTTAATCTTTTAGCTACGATTAAAGAAAATTTTAAAAGTGGTGAGTTTATAGATATTAGAAAAATTTAAGTTTTCCTTAAAGATAAATCTCCTGAATAAAAACTTTCTAAATTATTTCCTATTTGAAGGATTATTCCTCCTTGGTTATCTAATCCTTTTAAAATTCCTTTTATCTCTTTATTTCCATCTAATATTTTTACTTCTTCATCTTTCCAAAGTAGATTTTCTTCTACTTTTTCTATAGGATTTAATTTATTTTCCAAAAATTGGAAATAATTTTTTTCTATGTTTTGTAATAGTCTTATAAAAAATCTTTTTCTATCTATATTTTGTCCTTTTTCTAAAAATAAAGAAGTTGCAATATCTTTTATCTCGTTTAAATCTTCTATATTATGATTTACATTTATACCTATTCCAACTACTAATTTTTTTATTTCTGAGCCTTCTATATCAGTTTCCATTAAAATTCCTGAAACTTTTCTATTGCTTAGATAAATATCATTTGGCCACTTTATTTTAGGAGTTAAATTCTCTTGCTTTATAGTTTCATATACTGAATATGGAAAAATTAAAGAAAATCTTAAAAGCTGATTTATATTAATTTCTGGTTTTAAAACAGTAGAAAAATATAATCCTTTTCCTTTAGTAGATATCCATTTTCTTCCTTTTCTACCTTTTCCTTTTGTTTGAGTTTCAGCAACTATAACTGTTCCTTCATTTAGATTATTTTCTTTTGCATAAATATTTGTTGAATCTATTTCTTCAAAGAATATATATTCTTTTCCTATTAATCTTGTTTTTATAAATGGTTTTATTTCAGTTTCTAAAAGATATGGAGAGGTTAAAATAAGTTTATATCCTTCTTTTAAATGGGAAAATTTATATCCTAATTTTTCTAATTTTTTTATTCTTTTCCAAATGGCAGTTCTTGAAATTCCAAAAAAAGAGGAAAGGGTTTCTCCTGAAATAGTTTTTTCCTTTGTTAACTGAATTATCTTTTTATCAATATTATCCATTAGTCTGCTTTTAATATACTTAAAAATGCTTCTTGAGGAAGTTCTACCTTTCCAAATTGTTTCATTCTTTTTTTACCTTCTTTCTGCTTTTCAAGAAGTTTTTTCTTTCTTGTTACATCACCACCATAACATTTTGCAAGAACATCTCTTCTTAAAGGTGCTATTTTGGCAGATGCTATTACTTTTGAACCAATTGTTGCTTGAATTCTAACTTCAAAAAGTTGTTTTGGTATAACTTCTTTCATTTTATCTACTATATTTCTACCTACTCTATAAGCTTTATCTTTATGAACTATAAAAGAAAGAGCATCTACAGGTTCTCCATTTATTTTTATATCAATCTTTACCAAATCTCCTTCTTTATATCCAATAAAATCATAATCAAATGATGCATATCCTCTTGTAGCAGTTTTTAGTTTATCATGAAAATCAAATAAAACTTCTGCCATAGGTATTTCATATCTTAAATGGGCTGTATTTTTATC
Source organism: Hydrogenothermus marinus (assembly GCF_003688665.1). Classification (NCBI taxonomy): domain Bacteria; kingdom Pseudomonadati; phylum Aquificota; class Aquificia; order Aquificales; family Hydrogenothermaceae; genus Hydrogenothermus; species Hydrogenothermus marinus. Next base: position 14,829 of record NZ_REFO01000016.1, on the reverse strand, counting down.
TAAATAATCAAAGCCTTTTTGAATACCTCTTTTTTCTTGAACAAGTTGCATAATAGCTCCAATATATTCAGAAGGAGATATTATATCTGCCTCTATATAAGGCTCTAATATAGCTTGTATTTTAGATATGTCTGGAAGTTGAGAAGGATTTCTTACTTCTATTTCTTCTCCTGTTTTTAGTTTTACTTTATAAATAACATTTGGAGCAGTAGTTATAAGCTCTATATCATATTCTCTTTCAAGTCTTTCTTGTACTATTTCCATATGAAGAAGTCCTAAAAATCCACATCTAAATCCAAGTCCTAAAGCTGGTGAGCTTTCAACTTCATAAGTTAATGCAGCATCATTTATTGAGTATTTTTCAAGGGCATCTCTCATATCTTCAAAAGTTGTTGAGCCTGTAGGATAAAGTCCTGCATATACCATAGGTTTTGCTGGTCTAAATCCGGGAATTGGCTCAGGTGTTGGATTTTTAGCATCTGTAATTGTATCTCCAACTCTAATATCTTTCACATCTTTTATAGATGCAGCAACATATCCAACATCGCCTGCTTTTAAAGAATCTAATGCAGTCATTTTTGGCATTTGTGCTCCTACTTCTGTAACTTCAAACTCTTTGCCTGTTGACATTAATCTTATCTTTGTGCCTTTTTTAATTTCTCCATCAAAAACCCTTATAAATGCAACTGCTCCTCTATATGGATCATAATAAGAATCAAAAATTAAAGCTTTTAATGGTTTACTTTCATCTCCTTTTGGATGGGGAATTTTTTTAACAATTGCTTCCAGAATTTCTTCTATACCAATCCCTGCTTTACCAGATGCTAATATTGCTTCTTCTGGATCTAAACCTAAAACATCTTCTATCTGTCTTTTAATTCTATCTACATCTGCAGAAGGTAAATCTATTTTATTAATTACAGGTATTATCTCTAAATCTAAATTTAAAGCCTGCCAAAATGTAGCCAAAGTTTGAGCTTCTATTCCTTGAGTTGCATCTATTAAAAGTAATGCTCCTTCACAAGCAGTAAGAGAACGTGAAACTTCATATCCAAAATCAACATGCCCCGGTGTATCTATAAGATGTAATATATAGTTTTCACCATCTTTAGCTTTATAGTTTAATCTTATAGCTTGAAGTTTTATTGTAATTCCTCTTTCTTTTTCTATTTCTAAAGTATCAAGAAGTTGGTCTTCTTTTTCTCTTTCGGTAATTGCATTACAAAATTCCATTAATCTATCTGCAAGAGTTGATTTTCCATGATCAACATGGGCTATTATAGAAAAATTTCTTATCTTTTTTAATCTTTCAGACATAAATCCTCCAAATAGGATTTGAATTTAAGTAATATATTTTAACTTATTTCTCAAGGACTACCCATACATATAAATCTCCTGTTTTTGGATCTATCCATTCATCTTTAACAACAGTATTTCTTAAATAAGCAGAGGATTCTTGTCTTGATAATGATTCTAGTTTTGATTTATATTCTTCATAATCTTTTCTACTTATTCTTAATTTTTCAGTATAAACCTCTGCATTTACTAAAAGTTTTAACTGCTTTGAAAGATTTGCTTGTGCAATCATTATAGCTAATCTTTTTTGCTCTGGATAACCTATATTTTTTGTTTTCCTTGCAATTCCAACTGCACCAATATATCCTCCATAATTAGGATTATAAAACCAAATCGGATAACCATTTTTAAGTGGATATTTAGTATGGATATCCCTTTTAGTTATAATCATCTTTCTCTTTACTAGCTTTTTATTAACTTTTAGCATAGTTGCTTCATCTTTTGTTTCAGGAAGTGTTAACTCTTCAGGGCTTTTTTCTGATTCTCTTTCAAGTTCTTGAAAATTAGCATTAGCTTTTTCCAGTAAATACTCTTTGTTTATCTTTTTTTCTGTTTTCTCTGTTTTTTCACTACACGCTACTATAGAAAAAGAAATAATAATTAAGATAAGTATTCTCATTTTATAACTCCATTTTAAATTTATATAATAAAATATATCAAAGAAGGAGGGTACCTATGAAAATATATTATTTTTTATTTTTGGCTATATTAATTTTTCTTAGTTCCTGTACACCAAAAGTTAATCTAAAGGAATATACAAAAACTAAGCAGGATTTAATCATAGCAAATCAAGAAATTCCTAAATATATAATAGAAAAAAGAAAGCCAAAGATTGCTGTTTTACCGCTAAGCTCTTCTAACTACATAGTTAAAAAATGCGGGTTAGCTAAAACAGCTCAAGAATACACAATCTCGGCATTAGAAAAATTAGGAAGTGTTGAAGTACTTGAAAGAAGCGAGTTAGATAAGATAATGCAAGAGTTACAATTTCAAGAATCTATGGGAAAAGATATAAATTTAGAAAAATTATCAAAAATTGGAGGAAACATAGATTTTGCTTTAGTTGGAGCTGTTACTACTGCACGTGTGGATACACAGTTTAGAGAATCTAAAAGATGGTATGACAAAAAAGGAAAAATACATTATATTCCTCCTTCTTGTACAAAATATGGAAAAGTAATAATCTCTTATAGATTAATAAAATTCCCATCAACTAAAGTAATCAAATCTTTTATTTTAGCAGGTCAAGCATTTAGTTCTACGCAAATTAGATATGCATATCAATGTAGGATTACAGATCCTTGTGGACTTTTATCTGAGGCTACATATAAAGCAATATCTGGTTCTTTACATTCTTTTAAAGAATATTTTCCTTCTTATGGATATATTTATAAATTAATGACACATAAAAAAGATCCTTCTAAAAGAGTTGCTTTTATAACCTTAGGTAAAAATGACGGTTTAAAACCAGGAGATAAACTTGAGATTATAGAATATCAACAAGAAAAAAACCCTATTACTGGTCAAATAATAACCGAAGAAAAAATTATAGCAGAATGTGTAGTGGCAGAAAATGAGTTATATCCAGAAAGAGCTGTATGTATAATAGAAGGTGATAATGCAAGTAAAGTTAAAATAAAGGATATTGTGAAAACAAAATGAAGAGAAGTTTTTATATTTTAAATTTATTAATAATTTTGTTAATAAGTAATAGTATTTATGCTAAGCATATAAAATGTAAATGGCAAGAGGGTATTGGTGAGGCATCTATTATTAAAGATTATTCATCAGCGAAAATGGAAGCTTGTGCAAGAGCAAAATGGGATGCATTAGAAAAGGCATTAGGAACCCAAATTAATGTAAAAAGTGTAATAGAAAATTTTAAATTATTAGATGAAGTAATTACAAAAGATGTAAAAGGGTTTATAACAGATGTAAAAATAATAAAAGAAGAAAACTTAGGTGATGCAGTTAGAGTTACTATTAAAGGTTGTGTTTATCCACAAAAAGCAGAAAAGGCTTTAAGTCTTATCAGCAGAAATACTATGTTTAATGTGATTTTTATTGTTCAAGATAGAAATAATATTGAATTAGATGATATGAACCCTGTAAATGTGGAGCTTATTAATACATTAACTCAGCAAGGATTTGAAGTTTATGATTTTGCATCGGATCCTGACATAAATCCTTATGAAATAGAAAATATAATTTCTCAAAGAAGATTTATATCTTTAAGAAGACTTTTAACAAGAAGTTTAGCTAAAATCACTATTATAGGAAAAATAAGATTTATATATAGAACAAAAGCAGGACAAAATATTGGCTATGAATTATATTCTCCTTTTAATATTATTTTGGCTCAAGCTCAATACTATCTTCTTATGAAAGATAAAGGTAGAATACGAATTTTATCTTCTGGAAATGTTTCTGCTAAAGGAATAAGTTCTATAGATGAATATGCTAAAAATAAGGCTTTAGAATCTTTAGCTCCAAAACTTGCAGATGATATTTTAAATAAAATCCAAAGATATATGATATCTAAAAGAAAATTTATTATTGTGTATGTTAAAGATATAAAATCAGTTTCTAAAAATTTTGAAATTAAATCCAATTTACAAAAACTTCCTTGGGTAAAATCTGTAGAAGACTTAGGGATAGGTAAATTTAGAGTTGAATATCTTGAAAATCCTATATATTTAGCAAATGCATTAGAAAGTATTTATGGATATAAGATTTTGACTTTTTCCCCTACCAGAATTATTATTAATCTTAATTAATAATAATTAAAAAAGGGAGGATATTTAAAGATGAAAAAAGTTTTGTCGCTATTTTTAGTAATATTTGTTAGTTTCTTTTTTGGTTCTTGTGCAAAGAAGAAAATAGAGAAACCTAAACAACAGCCAGCAAAAATTCAAAATCAAAAATGGAAAAATGAATTTCAAAATGCTCCTGTTTGGGTATTAAATCCTCCAAATGGAAAACAGTTGGCTGCAGTAGGTTCAGCAAAAATTGGGAAAGCAGGTATCCAGTTTGCCAGAACAGAAGCCCTTGCAAATGCAAGAGATGAACTTGCGAGAATGTTATCTGTTAAAGTAAAAAATATGGTCAAAAATTTCTCTCAGCAAATAGGTGTTGGTGAAGATCAAACAGTAGATAAAGTTACTGCTATAGTCTCTAAACAAGTTACTGCACAACTTTTACAAGGTTCAATGCAAAAGGATATGTGGATATCTCCAAGTGGGGAACTTTATGTTTTAGTTGTTTTAGATCCTCAAGCAGTAAAAGAAGCAGTAAAACAGGCTACCTTAGCGAGCTTTAAAAATGAAAGAGCTTTATGGCAACAGTTTCAAGCTAAAAAAGCTTATGAGGAATTAGATAAAGAGATAGAAAAAGAGTTTGGAAGTCAGTAAAAATAAGGGCTAAATAGCCCCTTTGTATTTTCTCAAAGCTTCTTTTAAGAATTTTTCAAAATTTTCCTCGGTTACTGCACCAAATATATAAACTAGTTTCTTTCCTTTAGGAGTTATTATATAAGTAGTTGGCGTTCCAGGTACTGGAAATTTTATAAAATTGATTTTGTTATTTGCATATTTAGGAAATTCTTTATCTGATAAATCATTTTTATTAGTATCTATAACTAAACCTACTAAATAAAATTTATCCTTAAATTCAGGTTTTCTTAAAACTTTTTTTATAACAGGAATTTCTTTCATACAAGCGGAACAACTATATGCCATAAAATTTAATATTATAAGTTTATCCTTAGGTAATTCTATAGGATTACCATTTATATCTACAACTATAGCATTCTTCGGGATTTTTTTTAAACTTGACTGTTTTTCTTTTTCATTGCAAGAAAAAAACAAAGCAAATACTAAAGTTAAAATTATTGCTCTCATACTTTTTCCTGAACTCTTAATACTTTCCCAAAAAGCTCTAATGTACTTAAAACTTCCTTAGGAATTTTAGTAGTCCTTTCCCCTTTAGCATCTTTTAAGATTATAAGCTCATCTTTTTCTTCTAAATATTTAAATAATCCCCACTTTCCAGACTCTTTAAAAAATACAATATCATCTGTTTCAAGTGTTAAAGGAGGTATTTTACCTATTAATACCCATATATCTCTGATTTTCATCCAAAAAGTATTTTCTTTAAAATCTTTTACCCTTTCTACAAGTAATAATGGTGTTTCAATATCCTTAATCTTTTCTATTTTATTTTCATCAACTAATTCATAAGCTTTTAAAAATACTGTATGTATATTACTTTCTTGGAGCTTTTCTTGTTGGAATGATTGCATTTCTTGCTTGCTCTTTTAATATATTTATAGATTGGGCATTCATAAAGAAAGCATGTTCTAAATTAATTAAAGCGGCTTCTAAATCTTTATCTTTTGTTTCAAATCTCATTTTTCTAAGTTCTTTATGTAATTCATCTAATTGTGTTCCAAGTTCAAAAGCAAATGTAAAAACTCTTGCTACAAAATCTTCTAAATGTAATTTTTCTTCTTTAGTCATTTTATACCTCGTTATTTTAATTTAATTATTTATTATATCAAACATAGTTTTTAATAATTAACCACCTATACTAGTCATTATTCTCTGGCATTCTCCAAATGCATAATTATTAAACTGAATATTTTCATTTGAAATTTCTTTTGCTACTACTACTTTTCTTACAAAGTCTTCAATTTCTTCTTCTGTTCCTTCTTTTAATATATCCTTAGCTGGAATTTCATCATCTGTTCTTAAGCATAACTTTACATTTCCTTCTACTGTAAGTCTTAATTTAGAACATCCATCGCAAAATGGATTAGAAATAGGTGTAATAAATCCAACTTTTGTTTTTATTGAAGGTATCTCATAAACTCTTGCTGCTCCACTTCCCATTGAAAATGAAGGTAGCATTTTCCCATATTTTTCTTCTATTTTTTGTTTTACTTTTTCAAGGGGCTGTACCATATCTTCTTTCCAATCTATCTGGCCTTGGCCTATAGGCATCATTTCAATAAATCTAACTTCCACATTATACTCTCTTCCAAACTCTACAAAATCAATAGCTTCATCTTCATTTAATCCTTTAATTACAACTGCATTTACTTTTATAGGCTCTATTCCAACTTTTTTTGCTTCTATTATTCCATCTATTACATCTTGTAAATTACCTTTTGTAATATCATAAAAAAGCTTAGGTTTTAAACTATCTATTGATATATTTAATCTTTTTAGTCCTGCTTCTTTTAAAGCTTTTGCCTGTTTTTTTAAAGTAATAGCATTTGTAGTCATAGCAATATCATCTATACCTTCAATCTCATTTAACATTGAGATAAATTTTTCTATATCTTTTCTTAAAAGAGGTTCTCCCCCTGTTATTCTTACAGTTTTAAGTCCAAACTTTGTTAAAACTTTTACAAACTTTACCATATCTTCATAATCTAGAACTTCTTCTCTTGGTATAAATTCTTGATTTTCTGGCCTGCAATAAAAACATTTAAGATTACATCTATCTGTGATTGATATTCTTAAATATGTTATTTTAGTTTCTTTTTGGGGCTCTATATCTGGTATGATTTTTATTTTATTACCTGAAATTATATTAATCATAATTATACCCTCTTATATAATTAGATTTGAAATTGATGATATAACTTTTTTGTCAATTTGACAAGTTTGACATATTGGATTGAAATTCTTGAATTTTTCTATTGGCTTCTTCTATCCATTCATCTCTTCTGATTACTTCATCATATGTTTCTTTATATAAAAGTTCATAATTATGAAGTTTAGTTTTTGCTTCTTCATAATCAATAAATATTGTTAAAGAAGGAAACTCTTTTATAATCTCTTTTTCTGTAAAAAGTTTTATATCTGTATGATTTAATAAATCCCTATTTATATCTACATTAGAAATTATCCATACTGTATCACATCTATATTTTTCTTTTCCTTTCAGAAGTTCATTAACAGTTTTTTCTGAAAAATTTTTTAACTTTTTAGAATCTAAAAAATATATACAAATTTTTTTATTATCTTTTTTAGCTATAAAATCTATGAAATGATCTTTAAAAATTGGTGGTTCTTCAACTTTATAATCTAATATTTCAAGAATACCTGTCATTATAGATTCAAGCTCTTTTCCTTTTAATCTTCTTAAATCTTTAATATCCTCATCTGTCCATTTATAATCATTAGTAGAGTTTTTTATTTTTTGTATCTGTTTTTTTATTTCTTCTATATTTTGTTTAAAATTATCTGCTCTATGTTGATAATATTTTTTCTCTTTTTTGCATTTTTCAATAAAAGATTCAAGCATAGGAATATAATTTTTTTTATACTTTTTCTTTTCTTCTACATATCTAAAAACTATATAAATTCCTACAAATGTAAGTATTAAAGAGGCTATTAAAAGATCTATATTCATTATTTGATTATCTCTTTTAGATTTTTTTCAAAAATTCTATAATCATTTTCAGAAAAAAGAATAAATCTAATTTCTTTTAAGAAGTTTTCTTTTTTAATAAACTCAATTGTCGCTTTTAAAGCTGTTTTAGATGCTTCTTCTTTAGGACATCTATAAACTCCTGCACTTATAAATGGAAAAGCTATGGTTTGTAAGCCTTTTTCTTTTGCAAGTTTTAAAGAGTTATAATAGCTATTAAATAAAAGTTTTTCTTTTTCTTTATCCCATTTTCCATTACATATTGGTCCAACTGTATGAATTACATAATTTGAAGGTAAATTACCTGCAGTAGTAATCACCGCTTCTCCTGTTGGAAGCCCTTCTGGATATATAGTTTGTCTTATTTTTTTACATTCTTCTAATATAGAAGGTCCACCTTTTAAATGGATAGCACCATCTACACCACCTCCACCCATAAGGGTAGAATTTGCTGCATTAACAATAGCATCTACTTTTTCTTCTGTAATATCACCTTTTTTTAGTATTATTTGTGTATTTCCTATATTTACTTGCATATTTAAATTATAGCAAAAAAAAATATATATAAAATATGCTAAAATATTATATTTAATTTAATACTTAGGAGGTAAACCATTGGCAGAAATTTTAGAAAATGTTGCTAAAAGAGCTACAGAAAAAACAAATATTAAACTTATTGGTAGAAATGTAGAAAGAGTACTTGCAGCTCTTCAAGTAACTACTGATTTTTGGAAAGTAGTTGACTATTCTGATTTACCAGTTCCAGCTGCATCAGAAATAATAAAAGAACTTTTAAATGAAGGAATAGTAAAAATAGAAAATGATGAAATTTTTTTAACAGATAAAGGTATTAATCTTGTAAAAGAATTAAATATTCCTCCTTATGTAGATTATACATGTCAAGCATGTGAAGGTAGAGGAATACCTTTTTATGCAAATAAAGATTGGTATAGAACATTTGTAGAGCTTGCAAAAGATAGACCAAAAGCTATTCAAGAGTACGATCAAGGTTCTGTTACTCCCGAAACAACAATTTCAAGAGTTTTATTCTTAGATTCACGAGAAGATTTAAGAAATAAAGAGATTCTTGTAATGGGTGCAGAGGATGATTTAACAGGTTTAGCTGTTGCTTTAACTGGTCTTGCTAAAAGAGTTTTAATTCTTGATATAGATGAAAGATCTATTGAGTTTGATAACAAAATTTTCAAAGAGCTTGGAATAACAAATGCAGAAGCAATAAGATTTGATCTTAGAAATCCTTTCCCTGAAGAATGGATAGGAGCATTTGATGTATTTATTACAGATCCTCCAGAAACTGTAAAAGCATTTAAAGCATTTATAGCTAGAGGTATTGCTGCATTAAGAAGTGAAGGTTCTGCAGGTTATTTTGGTTTAACTCTTAGAGATAGTTCTTTAAATAGATGGCAACAATTCCAAAAAGCTTTAATAACTGATTATGGAATGGTTATTACTGATATTGTTCAAGATTTTAATGCATATATGAACTGGGAATATCATGAAGAAACAAGAGCTCAAAAAGTTGCTCCTGTAAATAAAGGACCTCAAGATATATGGTACCGTTCTGCTTGGTATAGAATTGAGGCTATGCCAGGATTCAAAGGTGAAAATGAACAAATAAAAGACGAAGTATTTAGAGAATTATATTTAGATGAAGAAGGTTCAACTACTTAATTATAAAATAGGAGGTGAGTATTCACCTCCTAAAATTAATTTCCTGATTTAAATTTTTGCAAAAATTCTTCTTTAAAACTTTTAAATCTATTTTCTTTTATAGCTTTCCTAATATCTTCCATTAATTTATTATAAAATCTTAAATTATGTATTGTTCCAAGTATCATAGCAGTTATTTCTTGGGCATTATAAAGATGTCTTATATAGCCTCTTGAAAAGTTATTACATGTATAACAATCACATTCTTTATCTATTGGTTCATCAGAAAGTTTATGTTTTGCAGATTTCATATTTATTTTTCCATAATGAGTAAATAAGGTACCATTTCTTGCATTTCTTGTTGGCATTACACAATCAAACATATCTATTCCTCTATCAACACTTTCTATTATATTTTCAGGTGTGCCAACTCCCATTAAATATCTAGGTTTATCTTCTGGAATTATATCTACAACAACTTCAGTCATAGCATACATATATTCAGCAGGTTCACCAACTGATAAACCTCCAATTGAGTATCCATCCATATCAAGTTCTATAGTTTTTAAAGCACTTTCTTTTCTTAAATCTTCAAAAACTGAACCTTGTATTATTCCAAAAAGGGCTTGCCAATTTCCTTCATTTGCTTTTTTGGATCTTTTAAGCCATCTTATTGTTTTTTCTACTGCATCTTTAGCTCTTTCTTTCTCTACAGGATAAGGAGGACAAACATCAAGGGGCATCATAATATCACTACCAATTATTTTCTGTATCTCAATTACAAATTCAGGAGTAAAAAAATGCCAACTTCCATCTAAATGGGATTTAAATTTAACTCCTTCTTCAGTTAATACTACTTCTGGTTTATGTCCTTTTTCCCTATCTTTACCATAAGCAAGAGAAAATACTTGAAAACCACCACTATCTGTTAATATTGGAAGTTTCCAGTTGGCAAAGTTATGAAGTCCCTTAAAATGCTTTAATACTTCTATTCCTGGTCTTAAATATAAATGATAAGTATTTCCAAGTATAATTTGCGGTTTTGTTTCAAGAAGTTGTTTTTGTGTAATTGCTTTAACTGTACCTTGCGTTCCAACAGGCATAAAAACAGGAGTTTCTATTATTCCATACTTAGTATATATTTTCCCAAGTCTCGCATTTCCATCTTTTTTAATTAGTTCAAATTTAAACAGGATATATACCTCAATTTGTTTTTTAGAAAGGAAAATAATATTATAAAATTTTGGTTCAAAGCAATAGTTAATGTATAATAGAATTCAAATATTAAATGTAGGGGCAAAACTTGAAATTTAAAGAGAATATCAAATTTAAACTATCATTAATATTCATTTTAACAGTTGTTGCTTTATATTTTATCTTTAGCAAACCTGTAAAACTTGGCCTTGATCTTCAAGGTGGTATGAGTATCACTCTTCAAGTTGATGTAAATAAAGTGATTGAACTTAAATATCAAAATTTAGCAAAAGATATAGAAAATATTCTTACAAAAAATGGAATAAAAGTTCTTGAGGCAAAGGCTGAAGGAACAAAAGGTGTTGTTATAACTTTACTTGATCCCACCAAATTAGAAAAAGCTTTAAATATATTAAGAGAAGAAAATCCTGTTATTGATGTTAATACACAAAATGGAGCTTTATTTGTAAAATTTAAAGAGTGGGAAATAAAAAAGATAAAAGATCAAACTGTTAAGCAAGCTATAGAAACTTTAAGAAATAGAATTGATGAGTTTGGAACATTAAACCCTAATATTGCAAGAAAAGGTGAAGATAGAATTCTTGTAGAATTACCAGGTGTTGTCGATCCTGAAAGAGCAAAAGCTATAATCGGTAGAACAGCTCAACTGGAAATAAAAGAGGTTGTTGATACTGCTTTTTCAAAAGAAGAATTATTGAAAAAATATCCAAATGGTATTCCTGAAGGAACAGAGATTTTAGAAGGTGTAGAACAAAAAATACAAGGAAAAAAAATAAAAGAGTGGTATTTAGTAAAAAAAGAACCTATTATCACTGGAGATATGCTAAAAGATGCAAGAGCTACTATTGATAATAGAGGGAAACCAGCAGTAAATTTTGAACTTACTTCAGAAGGTGCTGATAAATTTGGAGAAGCAACTGCAAAAATGATAGGTAAAAGACTTGCAATAGTATTAGATAATAAAGTTATGTCTGCACCTGTTGTTAGATCAAGAATTTCTGCATCTGGTCAGATAACTGGAGATTTTACCTCTGAAGAAGCAGCAGACTTAGCTATAGTTTTAAGAGCTGGAGCATTACCAGCACCTGTTTATATATTAGAAGAAAGTGTAATAGGTCCAACCTTAGGAAAAGAATCTATAGAAAAAACAGTTAAAGCAGGTATCGCTGCCCTTATTCTTGTTGGTATATTTATGATATGGAGATATGCAATCTCAGGATTTATATCAATAATTGCTTTATTTTTTAATGGTCTTTTCCTATGGGCTGCTATGGTAGCACTTGATGTAACATTAACACTTCCTGGTATTGCAGGTATTATTTTAAACATTGGTATGGCTGTTGACGCAAATGTAATAATCTTTGAAAGAATTAAAGAAGAACTTAGAAAAGGAATGACTTTAAGAGTTGCAATAGAAGAAGGATTTAAAAGGGCTTGGGATGCTATATTTGATGCGCAAGTAACTACTTTAATTGCAGCATTTGTTTTATTCCAATTTGGAACAGGTCCTTTGAAAGGATTTGCAGCAACTTTATCAATAGGTACAATTATTTCTATATTTACTGCTTTATACCTTACAAAAGTATTTATTGATTTAATTCTTGGTGGTAAAAAACAATTAAAATACGCATTTTAAGGAGTGAAAATGAGGCATTTTTTATCTACCCCTCCAAATATAGATTTCTTAAAAATAAAAAAAATAGGTTATATAACTTCAGCTACTTTTGTAATATTAAGTTTATTATTAATCTTCATAAAAGGTTTTAATCTAGGACTTGATTTTACAGGTGGTACTTCTATACAAGTAAAATTTAAACAGCAGATCACTGCAGGAGAAATTAGAAAAGCTTTAAAAACAGTAAACATTACTGATATTCAGATTCAATCTGTTGGAAAGGAAGGTAATGAGTATGAAATAAGAGTACCTATAAAGGTTGGAAGTTCTACAGTAGTATATAAGAAGGTAAAAAAAGCTTTTGATGAATTTTTTAAAAATAAATATGAAATAAGAAAAGTTGAATATATAGGTTCTGTTGTTGGTGAAGAACTTAGAAAAGCCAGTATATATTCAATAATTGCAGTAATGATTGCTATACTACTTTATGTTGGTTATAGGTTTGAACCTGTTTTTGCAATTGCTGCAGTAATACCTTTATTCCATGATGCTATTATAACTCTTGGATTTTTCTCTTTATTTGGTATAGAACTAAATCTTTCTGTAATTGCCGCTATTTTGACAGTACTTGGTTATTCATTAAACGATACAATCATAATTTTTGATAGAATGAGAGAAAATCTAAAATTAAGAGGTAAAAAGAATTTAATTCTTCTTGCAAATCAAAGTATTAATGAGAATTTAGCAAGAACATTAATTACTTCAGGAACAACTTTATTCTCAGTTTTAGCTCTTTATTTATTTGGCGGTGAATCTTTAAAAGGCTTCTCTCTTGCTTTATTAATAGGGATTATATTTGGTACTTACTCTTCAATATATGTAGCAGTGCCACTTGTTATTGATTTAGAAAAATATATAAGAAATAAAACTTTAAAAGAAGTTAAAGCAAATTAAGATTCATTGTAATATAAAAACCTGCCACAATTAGGGCAGGTAGAAACTTTTTTTCCTTTTATTATTTCACTATATAATTTAGGTGGAATTACCATATAACAACCACTACATGATTGATCTTGAATAAAAGCAACAACAGGAAGGCCTTTTTTCTTTATCATTTTATATTTTGATAAAAGATTTGAAGGTATTTTACTTTCTATTTTCTTTTTTTCTTCTTCAAGATGTTTAAGCTCTTTTTCTAAATCTTTTAAGATTTTTTCCTTTTCTTGTATTTCTTTTTCAATTATAGAAGCTTCAATCTCTATTTCTTTTTCAAGTTTTTGCTGTTCTTTTTGTAGATTTTCAATCTCTTCCATAATCTCTAAAATCTCATCTTCAGTGTGCATTATAATTTCTTCAGCTCTCGCTTTTTCTCTCAGTAATGCTTTATATTCTTCGTTAGTTCTTACATTTTCAAGATTGTTTTGAATTTTTAAAATTTTATCTTCTAATGATTGAATATCAAGTTCTTTTTCTTTTTTTGTTGTTTGGAGTTTCTTTATTTTTGTTTTTATTTCATCTAATTTGAAAATTAGATTTTCTTTCTTTTCTTTTAATTCTTGAATTTCTGATGGAATAGATTTAAGTTTTGATTTTATTTCTTGGATTTTTTTGTCTATATCTTGTAAAAGTATTAAATCTTCAATGTTCTCTTGCATATTTTCCTCAAAATTAATGGTGGGCCCGGGAGGACTCGAACCTCCGACCTGACGGTTATGAGCCGTCTGCTCTAACCAACTGAGCTACGGGCCCTTACATATTCAATTAAATTTAGGAATAATAATATATACTGAATTAATCAAAAAGTCAATAAAAATGGAAAGTGTTCTAAAAATATAGAGTCAGATGTAAAATAAGGTAAAAACTAAAAGTAGGGGGGAATAAAAATAAGAAGAACTAGATTGAAATTCAAAAAAATAATCAAAATAACTAAATCAATACTAAGAGAAAAAAGCAAAAAAGAGAAAAAAGGGAAAGGAAGACCAAAAGAATATCCAGACTATTTAATTATATCATTATTTCTATACCAAATTCTAAAAGGATATTCATATAGAGAAGTATTAGAAGAAACAAAAGATATAATACAGAAATTACCATCATTATCTGTATATCATTATAGGGTAAAGGCTTTGCCAAAAAGTTTATTACAAAAATTAATACACAAAACAGCAATAATCATAATAAAAAAGATAAAGAAAAAAGTTTCTTATCTTATAGCAGATGGAACAGGATTTAGTTTTGATGATATATACCCTCTTAAATACTTAAGAGGATTAGAAATAAGGAAAGTACAAAATCATATAAGAATAGTACCTATAAGTATAGTTACAGAAGATAAAAAAAGAATAGTTTTATGTGCAGAAGAAGGGGAAGCATATGCAAGTGAAATAAAGCTTTTAGAAAGGGCTTTAAAAAATATAGATATATCTAAAATTAAAGTTCATTCCTTTATAGCAGACAAAGGATTTGATAGTATTAAAATAATGGAAGATATAGCAAAATCAGGAGTAGAATTAGATATTAGAGTAAAAGAAACA